>JAKFXW010000137.1 GCA_021731185.1 Gallionellaceae bacterium | reverse complement strand
GACCGTCTCTTTATCCAAATCAGCCAGCAATTCATGCGCGATGCGAGCCATGCGAATTTCGGTGTATCGCATCGCCGCTGCGTTATCGCCATCCACCGAGCCGAAGTTCCCCTGCCCGTCAATCAATGGATAGCGCAAGGAAAATGGCTGCGCCATACGCACAATCGTGTCATATACGGCGGTGTCGCCATGCGGATGGTATTTACCGATCACATCGCCAACGATGCGCGCCGATTTTTTATAGGATTTATTCCAATCGTTAGATAGCTCATGCATGGAAAATAAGGCGCGGCGATGTACGGGCTTTAAGCCATCGCGCACATCGGGTAAGGCGCGTCCTACGATCACACTCATAGCGTAATCCAGATAGGATTTACGCATTTCCCCTTCCAAGCTAACTACTTGTATTTCTTTTGCAAATGGTTCCATACAATGACGATCCCTCAAATAAATGCGTTATAAAATAGCCCTCCAGTTTACCACGCAGGTTAAATCTCAGCCAAAACTAAATTATCCAAGTGAGCGTCCAGTTGCGTCGTTTTGTGACCCAGTAAGAATAAAAAATCACTCTGCTGGAGTTTCCTTGCTGAGAAAAAACTTCACTGTGGAATTTGTATGGTTTTACGAGAGGATTACAGGATGACTATTTTTTATAACCATGATTGTGTTGAGAACATGGTTTCGTCCGATGCCGCAACCCGCAAAAAATCATTGATCAGCTATTTGCAGTGTAATATTTCTTAACATCAACAATGGATCATCCGCGCGAGTAATCGGTCGGCCTATCACCAGATAATTTGCACCTTGATCTATTGCCGCACGCGGTGTCATCACACGCGCTTGATCGTTGGATGCTGCATCCAGCGGGCGAATGCCCGGAGTCACCAAACAAAATTCATCACCGCAATGTTGGCGCAATAACGCAGCTTCCTGTGCTGAACATACCACCCCATCCAAGCCGCTGGCGTGTGCCAATTTAGCCAAGCGAAGTACCATGTCGGCAGGCGATGCCAACACGCCTAATTCGAATAGATCCTCTTGCGCCATGCTGGTCAGCAAAGTCACCGCAATTAATTTCGGTGGACGCGCACTCACGGCCACTGCCTCCTTTGCGGCCTCCATCATTTTTCGCCCGCCCAAAGCATGTACATTAATCATCCATACACCAAGAGCCGAGGCAGCTTTGCATGCTTGCGCGGTGGTACTCGGAATGTCGTGAAATTTTAAATCCAGGAATACCTCAAAACCGCGCTGCATAAGTTTCTCAACCAACACTGGCCCGGCGACAGTAAACAATTCTTTGCCCACCTTTAATCGACACAATGTGGGTTCCAAACGCGCTGCCAAATCGATCGCATTTTTTGCTTCAGCGTAATCAAGCGCGACAATAATTTTAGGATTATTCATTACAAGGAATTTCAGTCAATAAATGCTAACAGCGGATTTTATGGCAAAACAACATTTAGGGAAGCGCTGATTTAATCCTCCATGTACCCGCAAAAGGGGTACGCCGTGGTTGTAATGGGCTGAAGCCCAAACAACACACGCTGGCCGCGTTGCAGACCAAATTGTGATGATCGCAAGGCGCATCCCGAAGGCCAGGGGTCATTCTCCCTGGCGAGGGGTGCAACACAGCGAGCGCGAAATTTGGTTGCAACCCATACGGGACATGGCTTTGCAGGCGGCCTGCATTGTCGCAAGGCTAGCCAAGGGAACGACCCTTAGCGTCACCTTGCTCCGTGCATTCCATCCCGTAAAGCCGATGTCGCGGCCATGTGGGATTAAATCAGTGCTTCCTTAGGTCACATGCAATCGTGCGGAGATATTGTACCTGCTCAGCTTTCCACCACGCGCCCGCGCAAACTTTTAACGATGCTGCGCCTGACCTTGCCTTCCAAGCGCTTCTTTTGTGAACTGCGCGTAGGCTTGGTCGCATGTCGTACAGCAGGCAATACCGCAATGCTCTGCACCAATTCTCTCAAGCGGCGCATCGCCCCACCGCGATTAAGTTCCTGACTGCGGAATTCCTGCGCCTTGATAATGACTACACCATCTTTGGTAATGCGCTGATCATGCAATGCCAGCAGGCGAGTTTTAAATTCCACAGGCAGCGACGAAGCAGCAACATCAAAGCGCAAGTGCACTGCGCTGGAAACCTTGTTCACATTCTGCCCGCCTGCACCTTGCGCGCGCACGGCGGTCAACTCAATTTCGCTATCTGCAATATAAATATTATGTGCAATATATAACATGATATTTATGCAGCCTTGACTGTAATGCGCACATCACCCAAGGTCACTACAGACCCAGCGCGTACTTTGCACGTTTTACGCAATTCCACATTGTCCCCTTGTGGGGCACTGCCCGATTAATTTTAGTAATTGGTTAAGTTCGATGTACTCGGAGCCGCCCCACAAGGGGACAATGAGTTTGAATTCCAAATTCTGCATGACCTGATTCCGCGCCATTAAAACTTCACCGCATGTTCCCGTGTTGCATGAAATACAACTTTCGGCCATCGCTCCTGCGTGAGCTTGAGATTGACATTGTTCGGTGCGAGGTAAGCCATGTTGTTGGCCGCATCGTATGCAACATTGTGCGACAGTGATTTCTCAAAATCAGCCAGCATTTTTTTATCATCGCAAGTCACCCAGCGTGCGCTGGTGGTGGTGGTTCCATCAAACACCGCGTCGACTCCATACTCATTGGCCAGGCGGCTGGCAACCACATCAAACTGCAGCACGCCGACTGCGCCTAATATCAAATCGCCCCCGCTCACGGGTTTAAAAACTTGCACCGCACCTTCTTCACCGAGCTGCTGCAACCCTTTATGTAGCTGCTTTACTTTGATCGGATTGCGTATACGCACCGAGCGAAAAAAATCCGGCGCAAAATAGGGTATGCCAACAAATTGTAATAATTCACCCTCCGAAAAACTATCGCCAATTTGCATATTGCCGTGATTCGGCAGGCCGATAATGTCGCCTGCATAGGCTTCTTCTACCTGCGCGCGGCTGGAAGCCATAAAGGTAACAACATTAGAAACACGAATTTCGCGATTGATCCGCAAATGTTTAATCTTCATGCCGCGCTCAAAATGCCCAGAGCACACCCGCAAAAAAGCGATACGGTCACGATGATTGGCATCCATATTGGCCTGAATTTTGAAAACAAAACCAGAAAATGTCGGCTCGTTTGGCGCAATCACGCGAGTCGTGGCGTCGCGCTTTAATGGGGAGGGTGCCCACTCCAGCAGCGCATTGAGAATTTCACGTACCCCAAAATTATTAATGGCCGATCCAAAAAATACCGGCGTTTGTGTGCCTGCTAAAAATGCGTTCAAATCAAATTGGTGTGACGCGCCTTGCAACAACTCCACTTCCGTTTTAAGCCGCTCGATTTCCTGCGGGAAAATTTCTGCCAGGCGCGGATTATTTATGCCTTTGACCACTTCAAATTCTTGATCGGCACGCTCTTCACCTGGCGTGAAAAGCAAAATTTCATCACGTAGCAAATGGTACACACCGCGAAAATTTTTACCCATGCCCAGTGGCCAAGTGACGGGCGCGCATTGAATATCGAGCACCGACTCCACCTCATCCAGCAACTCCACCGGGTCACGCGTTTCGCGATCCATTTTATTGATAAAAGTAATGATGGGCGTGTTACGCATACGGCATACATTCAGCAACTTGATAGTCTGCGACTCCACACCCTTAGCCGCATCAATCACCATCAAAGCAGAATCCACCGCTGTCAGTACACGATAGGTGTCTTCCGAAAAATCCTGATGCCCGGGCGTGTCGAGCAAATTCACAACATGGTTACGATATTCAAATTGCATCACCGAACTAGCCACCGAAATGCCGCGTTGCTTCTCAATCTCCATCCAATCCGAAGTCGCATGACGCGAGCTTTTACGCGCTTTAACTGTGCCTGCGAGTTGTATTGCACCAGAGAACATCAGCAATTTTTCAGTAAGCGTAGTTTTGCCTGCGTCCGGATGCGAAATAATGCCAAATGTGCGACGACGCGACACTTCACGAGAAACTAAATCGCGCGCGGGAATAGCCTGAGAGTCTGTTGATGCTGGGGTGAATTCAAGGGTCATGAATAAATACTTTTGCGGATGTGCTGCTTTATGAAAAGGCGCAAGTCTAATTGCTACAAGCAAAGAAGTCTAACGCTACGTCCTAATACACACTGAAAAATCCATCCGTGCAATTTGAAAGAGTGGAGAACAGGTACTGGATATATTTTGTTAATTCCCGTAGAATCCTGAGCCTTCGTTGCTGGTTAACTGATTGTCTTAATAATAGTTAGTTAGATTTACTTGCAGCGGATAGAAAATTTTGAGTGTAGTTACGTTTAATTTAGTGTATTTCTTAAGGATAGAAAATGAATCGTCTTGCTCTCGTTGTTGCTTTGTTTGCTTTGTCATTGGCTGCTTGTGGTCCTAAGCCAGCCGCTACTCCTGCTGCTGAAACTCCAGCAGCGGCTGCTCCTGCTGCTGAAACTCCAGCAGCGGCTACTCCTGCACCTGCTGCTGCGGAGCCTGCAAAACACTAAAAGGAAACGCTGAACAAGTCTTTCGACAGGCTCAGAGCTAACGGCAGGTATTTAATTCCGTTCGTGGCGAGCTTGCTGAACCATAAGTAGAATCAACTTGTTCAGCTACTTCCCTAAGTAGCTTTTAAGCCGACCTAGGTCGGCTTTTTTCATGTCAGCTTTTTTATAACCGTAACACTGCATGTAACCCCATATACGGACAGTGTTAAAGCTTTCGATGTTTTATGCGGCCAGTGTAGTTATTTCCTATGCCTGGCTTCCGCAGGAACAGCACATTACGCTAACTACAAAAGGGGCTCTTGCATTAACGCTATCTGTTCGCGTAATTCTAATATGCGATCTTGCCAATAGCGTTGAGTGTTAAACCAAGGGAATGCCTGTTTGAATGCGGGATCGTCCCAACGCTGCGCCAGCCAGCCCGCATAGTGAATTAAGCGCAAGGTACGTAATGCTTCAATCAGGTGTAATTCGTTGGGATTGAAATCGTAAAAATCTTCATAGCCTGCCAGCACATCACTCATCTGCCGTGCCATGTCTGCGCGTTCACCAGACAGCAGCATCCATAAATCCTGTATTGCCGGCCCCATACGACTGTCATCGAAGTCAACAAAATGTGGACCATCATCTGTCCACAACACATTGCCTGCGTGGCAATCACCGTGCAGCCGGATGTTGGACACTTTACCTGCGCGATTAAAACAATCACGCACGCCATCCAATGCTTGCTCAACAACGCTGCGGTAGGCTGCATCCAAGTCAGGAGGAATAAAATTGTGAGTGAGCAAATAATCACGAGGTGTCACACCAAAACTTTCTATGCTCAGTGTGGGACGATGCTGAAATGGTTTAAGCACGCCTATGGCGTGAATGCGCCCAAGAAAACGTCCCATCCATTCCAGTGTTTTTCTGTCTTCAAGCTCCGGCGCTCGACCACCGTGCTTGGGGAAAACGGCATAACGAAATCCTGCAAATTCAAGCAGCGTTTTTCCATCAAATGCTAAGGGTGGCACGACGGGAATTTCATGTTCGATCAACTCCTGCAAGAAGCTGTGTTCTTCGAGTATGGCGGCATCTGTCCAACGATCTGGTCGATAAAATTTTGCCACGACAGACGTATGATTTTCTATACCGACTGCCATATTTTCTAATCCAATTAAATAAACGCGGTTCTCATAACTGTTGAGCGCCAGCAAGCGACCATCCGTTTGCAAGCCTATGCTATCCAGTGCATTCAATATGGAATCAGGGCTGAGTGTGGAAAAATTATGGACGATGGTCATGATAAATATCGTCCCCCAAAGCTCATCACTTTTTTTCTCGCAGTGGCTGCAAGCCTAACGCTTCCCAGCCTGTATGTCCCATTTGGCGCAAAGTTTCAATGTTCTTTTCAAAAATCTGCTCGGCTTGCGGGTAGGCTTCTACTGCGCGCACCATGCTGCTCTCACGCAATAATTGCAGCATGGGATAAGGTGAACGATTGGTGTAATTTTCAATATCCTCCGGCTGCGTATCGGCAAATTGATATTGCGGATGAAAGCTTGCGACCTGAATTGCATCATCCAGCTCCATGTCCACTAATGTCTCATCAACCACATCCAGAAAATCGTTGTATTCCAAAAAATCAGTCAGCACGTATGGGTGGATAATCAGAGTGGTGTCGATTTTTTCAGGTGAAATTTCAGCTAATGCTTCTAGCTCAATCATTAAATCGCGCAGCAAGTCTTCGTGTGTGGCAGCTGTACTCACCACATAGCGGATTTGTTTTTTGATATGCACAGCCTTGGCAAAGGGGCATAGATTAAGGCCAATAACGGCGCGCTCCACCCATGCTTGGGTGTTCGCGATGAGAATTGCTTCGATTGAATTGCTGCTCATGCGCGGCCTCTGGTTCAGTTAATAATCAGGGTGGATTATAAAACAAACCGGAGTCCACCTGATTTATTGTGGTCACTTCAGGCGGAATATAATTACACGAGAAATATATATTATAGACAAACCAGACAGTGCCTCTCACTCGGCACATTGCAGATCATTTTAACTGCCTACCCGCCGAATCAAAAACACTGACCTCTACCGGGATGCCCTGACGCACGCTTTCAGTAACAGTACAAAATTTTTCAAACTGTTCGACTGCTCGATCAACATGCTCTAACTCTCCCGCCGTTTTACCCAACTTAAGCACTACTTTGATCTGCGTTACTCGTAAGTGATTTTCCGCATTGCGCTCGACCATTGCAATGACCTCGGTATGAATGGGATCACGCGAAACAAATCGGCGCAGCCCAAGGTGCGTACTCCCGCACCGCCGTCATGTTGGTCGATGATGCGGCCAAAGGTCTTCCATAGCACGTACTCCATAACTTGCGCAAACAGTGTCTTGCCCACGTTCATACCGCACTCCAGGTTTGTCAAACCCGGAATGATCGCAAATGCTCAATCTGAAATTTAAATCGTGGACACCCATGAATCTCTTGAAATCCTTATCAGTGTTGACGTTGTTGACGTTGCCGTCTGAACGTCTCAATTTAACCGGACACCAGTGACTTGAAATACATTCGATTAAATCAGCGTTTCTCCTAAATAAAACGCGCTCTGTGTCCTGGCGTACAGAGAAGACCGTAAAGAGGGGGGATGATTAACCCTGCAGTTATATAGATATGGGTCAGCAGATGTAGACCAATAAATTTTTCTGTCTACTACCTAGGTTTTTCTATCTACTGCCGAGGGTCATAATTTTTAATCAACGCAATCAACCATAAGGAGATTCAACATGAACTGGGATCAAATCGAAGGTAACTGGAAACAATTAAAGGGTAGCGCCAAGCAACAATGGGGCAAACTAACCGATGATCAGCTTGATGTGATCGCGGGCAAGCGGGATCGCCTTGCTGGCAAAATCCAGGAAACATACGGGATTACCAAGGAAGCAACAGAGAAGCAGCTCTCCGATTGGCAAGTACGTATGGAAAAAGTGGGCGCAGAATCTAAAGATAAAACACAAGGATCGTTCAGCTCTGCGACTGGCAAGTCCAGCTCTCCGACTGGCAAGCCGTATGAAAAAAGTGACAGGCTCTAAGTAACACAGCATGGGAGCATCCGCTCCTATGCTCATCACTGTTTAATTCACTCTACCAGGGAGCAATAATGAACACACCATACATTACCGCAATTCTGGCCATAACCAGCCTCGCTTTCAGTGTTGGCACGATGGCGGAGGAGGGCATGTCGAAAAGCGATTACAAGACTGCCAACAGTGTTGACACGATGACAGAGGGCATTTCGAAAAGCGATTACAAAGCTGCCAAGAAAAACATCACCGACTAAAGCCGCTTGTGCTTCATTTTCAGCCAACGTCAAGGACGTGTGCATGGCCGAAGCCAAGAGCAAAGAGAAATTGCCAAAGCTCAACTCGAAGCCAACTATGAGCCCAGCAAAAAAGCCCAGTACAACCTGAGTACTGCCAAGGCAGAAACCGATTACTCGGTGGACAAGAAAAAATGCGACACATTTGCAGACGCGAGCCTGTCAGAATTTTTGTATAATTCCATTTCCTGATAAAAACAACATTAATGCATTGCGTAGGTTGGGTTACAACTACACATCCCCCGGTCTGTCCCTATTTAGTCTAACTGGAAGAATTTTTCATGACTTTCCTCACTATGTGTTGATGAAACTGGTTTTACCCCGATTTAACGGATACCTCATTAAGAGTGATAATACACTCGGAGGTAAACGATGCACAAACGCAGGAAATACAGTCAAGAATACAAACAGGAAGCAGTCCAGTTGGTTGGGCAATCT
>JAKFXW010000143.1 GCA_021731185.1 Gallionellaceae bacterium | reverse complement strand
CAATAATACGTTCCCGCGCATCTTCATCAAATACCAAATCCGCAAATGCAGCTTGCCGAGCGTGCTCAAATAAATCACCCAATTCTTCCACCGACAACGCGTGCAGCACATACACGGTGGCACGCGACAACAGCGCATTATTCACTTCAAACGAGGGGTTCTCAGTTGTTGCGCCGATAAAAGTCACCAGCCCTTGCTCGACAAACGGCAGAAAAGCATCCTGCTGCGACTTATTAAAACGATGCACCTCATCCACAAATAAAATCGTGTGCCGACCACGCTGCTGCAATACTTGCTGCGCCTGTGCAATGGCTTCGCGAATATCTTTCACGCCGGACAACACTGCCGACAACGGCACGAACTCTGCGTCAAAAGACGAGGCCATCAAGCGCGCCAGCGTGGTTTTACCCACCCCGGGCGGCCCCCATAAAATCATCGAATGTAACTTGCCGGATTGAAAAGCCAAGCGCAACGGCCTGCCCGCGCCGAGCAAATGCGTCTGGCCGATTACCTCGTCTATATGTTTGGGACGCAGGCGTTCAGCGAGCGGCGCGGAGGGTGTAATAGAGGGAAATAAATCAGGCACGTTTGCAGTATCACTTATTTAAAATAATTAGTTTGTTCAAATGAATTCGTCTATTCAGCGAACGTCGAGGCTACTACTTTTATTTTGTAATTACCCCCAATTTAATCGTGAAGCACGATGGGCACGAATTGAGGCACACTATTCAATTGCTTCGACTATACAATGTACAGTTTAGGCCAAGGCTGGCTCTCCTTGCCGATCCAGGTGAGTTCGAGTTTTTGTTTTTTCATATTATGTTTAATCTGGTCGAATAAATTCGACCCTACATTTTAATCTGGCGTAGGTGCGAATTTATTCGCACGTTGTTTTATACATAGCACGAATGAATTCGCACCTACAGCCATATCGCATCCCAAAGCGGATAGTCGCCAATATTTTCCACTAATCCAGCGCGTAGCGGGTTGGCAACGATATACCGCGCAATCCCCTGTATATCTTCCTCTTTGCGCACGGCGTGATCGTAAAACGCCTTTTGCCATAATGCCCCTTGCCGGACTAAATAACGATTCACTCGCTGCGCTGACCGCGCCTTGAAACGCTTTGCAACCGACGAAAGCGTCTCGGTTTCACCCAACTGGAACAACCAATGCACATGATCCGGCATAACGACCCAAGCCAGGGAATTCACCGCGCCGCTTTCGTGTAACACCCGCATTTCATTCACCACCAAACGGGCGCAATAAAAATCCTCGAAATAACGCCGTTCTCGCTCGGCCAGCACGGTAGTAATAAAATAGGCGCGCCCATTTTCGCTGTAGCGACCTTTTGCTAAATCAACATATGGCATGGCGTTTTTGTGCGAATAAGACATCAACTGGGTAAGAAAACAATTCGAGCCTAGAACCTTTATTTCTCGTTGAGTGGCCGCATCTCAATACCTCTCAGAAGCGAAGACCTTGATTTCCTTCGGTCTCACGACTGGCTTAAGGGAGCGCAGTTTCGCTTTGTTTACAATCTTTGATGGATCGAGAGCTGTTTTTAATTTCGACGAGGTAATCCAGTCATTGTTCCAAAGCGCGATTGAGTCGCCTTTCGCCAGACGGCACAACGTTTCCTTGTAGTCAAGGTCGGGGACGAATGAATGGCTGATTCTTTGGAGCCATACTTCCATGTGGCCTGTATTTGGAAGCTGCGACAGTTTTGCGTGAATCTTGCGGATTGCATCCACTCTCTCAGGCTTGGTGGCGAGGACGCTGAGCAGCTTACTGATGATTGCGGCACACACTGGGAACACCTTCGGGCTATTGTATGCAATGTCAGTTGCAATGCTGACCAACACGAGGGGATTATCTATCCGTTTTATCTGGTTCAGGCGTTCATGGAAGTGCGTCAGCGCAACAATCAGACTTCCGGCGTTCGGGAAATCCTGCCCATGAGCGTGAATAACAAGTAGATGTTTCTGTAGGTTTGGATCGCCCTGCCTGCTGCGCAGCCACGCTCGCTTATCCTGCTTTAATGCGTTGCTGACAACTAGCTGCGCTCCTGTCGTCTTCGATGTGTTGAGCTTTAGGCCTAGCTCGATCAGAGTTTCTGTTAATGCCTTCAGGATTGCCTCACCAATCTGTGGGCTATTGACGAAAATTCGATAGTCGTCGCGGTAACGAAGGATGCGATATTCCGTTATCTCGGCGGCATTTAGCCGGTCACTCAATTCTAGATCGGTGTAGCCAAGCACGAGTTCGGAGATAAAGTCCATTAGCACAGAACCCTGAGGAATCCCGTTGGTCTGCCCGTGTCGCATGTCCTGAATGTGCCAGTCAATGAGGTTTCCGATCAGTGAATTGTCGTTTCGCGCCACTTTGGTTTTGGTTTCCGCTTTGCCGTGCACAGCCCATGCAATCGAGTGTGTATAAATTGCCGCATAACAGTCAGTAATGTCGGCATGGAATGCGTAATTGTATTCGAGAGCCAACTCGATTGAGCCCTGCTCGATACCCTGCCACCAGTTAAGGATTTGCGCCGCTTTGTCCTTCCGTTGCGGTGCTGCCTCAAGTGGAATGCTCAGGCACTTAAAGCTTGCTAGATGCTGGAACTCTTTGAACCGCTCACGGATCACTTTCCAGTGATTTGTCTCGGTGAGCTTATGAACGAGGGAAACGTAAAGGGCAGGATGAATTAGTTGAAGGGGTCGCCAAGCGTGACGCCCATCCTTGTTTGAAAGCATCGCATAATTTACGCCCTCGTGTTCGCGAGGTTTCGATGACATGGTGGCTAGCGCTTTACCAGACAATTCCTTCGAGATGCCCGAAAGCACCCGTGCGAACGTGAAATAAATCGACAAGTCGATGCCACAATAGCTCTCAGGCTTCAGCAGGAACGCGCGAGCCTGCGCTGCGGTCATCTGAAGAAGTGAGCGTTCGGATTGTTGGTACGCTAATTTGCTAGTTTTCATGGCATTTATCCTCCACTTTAAAGCACTGCTTCCAGCCCTTTGTGCTCCAAAAGATTGAGCAACTTCAGTGACGGCCCGCTCGGATGCTTCTCGCAGATTTCCCATTTACGCACGGTCGATAGGCTAATGTTCAGCACTGCAGCAAGCACCGATTGGTAGCTTAACTGTAGATGTGCGTTTTTACGCTTCAAATAAAAAAGTCATGCCAAGTTTAACTTTATGTGATGCAACGCGAGGTAGTTTTATGTGTAGAACACACTACTCGTCGCCCAACACATCCGCGCCTTTGGGCGGCACAAATTTGAAGAGTTGCGGTGACAGTTTTGGGTTACGTTTTAATTTTGAAAACTTTAGCACCGTTTTATTACCCAAAGCATCGTGCAACTGCATCGCCACCAATTCAGATTGTGCATTAAACGCCATGAGGATTTTTTCAAAGCCCGTGTCCTGCGTGCGTGGCAAGGCTTGCAGCCAATCCAAATCATCGCGCACCCCCGTATCTTTCAGCACAAAGCCGCGCTCGATTTCATTGCTGCCGGACAACAAGGCGGCAGGACTGCTGCCCAGCGCAGCATCCATTTTTTTAACGGTGACTTGATTCAACTCGACATCATGCAACCAAAATTTCACGCCATCTCCCACGATGACCTGTTCGTATGGCTTGCGATATTCCCAACGGAATTTTCCGGGGCGTACAAACTGCATCGAGCCGGAAGCAGACTGGATACGCTTACCTTTTTTATCCTGCACCTCTTGCGTAAATTCAGCCTGCGCGGAATGGGTGGAAGCAATAAAGGTTTTTAATTTTTCGATGGCACTGGCGTGGGCGGTGAATGGAAAAATGAAAATGAATAATGCAAAATATTTATACATAGTCTGTTCCTGAAAATGATGCTGTGCTGTTAACTTTTCTCCCCGACCAGATGAGGCAGGGAGGGATTCAATTGCATAGTATGAGTGGGGCAATGTGATTCCTATGAATCAACGATAGCGATGGGCATCTCGTCGTTCAACCCAAACTCACTCCGGCCGTGCAGGGGCAATCACTTCACGATTACCGTTACTCTGCATGGCACTGACCACGCCGGATTTTTCCATTTGCTCGACCAGCCGAGCGGCGCGGTTATAGCCTATGCGGAGTTGGCGCTGCACCAGCGAGATGGATGCGCGCCGAGATTTAACGACGATTTCCACGGCTTGGTCATACAGTGCATCGGCTTCGCCATCTTCGCCACTCGCATCTTCGCCCGTACCATTCTCCAGACTTTCTTCAGGTGTATCCAACACCCCTGCGACATACTGCGGCGCACCTAATGATTTTAAATATTGCGCGACACGATGCACTTCCTGATCGGACACAAATGCACCATGCACCCGCTGCGGATAGCCGCTACCGGGCGGCAGATAAAGCATATCGCCTTGTCCTAGCAGGGCCTCCGCGCCCATTTGATCGAGTATGGTGCGTGAATCAATTTTGCTGGACACTTGAAATGCCACGCGCGTGGGCACATTGGCTTTAATCAATCCGGTTATCACATCCACCGACGGACGTTGTGTGGCCAGCACCAGATGCACACCGGAGGCGCGCGCTTTTTGTGCCAGTCGCGCAATGAGTATCTCTATTTTTTTGCCTACTACCATCATTAAATCCGCCAGCTCATCGACAAAAACAACTATGAACGGCAGTTCTTCCAATGCCTCGGGATGCTCGGGAGTTAAAGTAAACGGGTTGGTTAACGGCTTTTTAGATTTAATGCCTTCACGAATTTTTTGGTTATAGCCTGCGATATTTCGCACGCCAAGTGTTGCCATTAAACGATAGCGTTTGTCCATTTCCTGCACACACCAATTCAGCGCAGCGGCCGCCTGGCGCATGTCTGTCACCACGGGTGCGAGCAGATGCGGAATGTCATCATATACCGACAGCTCCAGCATTTTTGGATCAATCAGCAACAGGCGCACTTCCTTGGGCGTGGCCTTGTATAGCAGGCTCAAAATCATCGCGTTGATCGCCACCGATTTGCCCGAACCAGTCGTGCCCGCCACCAACACATGCGGCATTTTTCCTAAATCTGCCACCACCGGCTTACCCGAAATATCCTTGCCCATGGCCATGGTCAGCGGCGAATTCATATCTGCATAAGCCTGCGAGCCGAGAATTTCCGACAATCGTACAATCTGTCTTTTGGGATTCGGCAATTCCAGCGCCATATATGCCTTGCCCGGAATAGTCTCGACCAAACGAATGCTGACCACTGACAGCGCGCGCGCTAAATCGCGCACCAAATTAGTAATCTGGCTGCCCTTCACTCCCACTGCCGGTTCAATTTCATAGCGCGTGATGACTGGCCCCGGATAGGCCGCCACCACGACCACATCGACACCAAAATCCTTCAACTTGCGCTCAATCAAACGTGAAGTGAACGACAAGGTATCAGAGGATAATGTTTCCACTTCGTGCGCAGGTTGATCCAGCAAATGCAGATGTGGCAAGGCCGAGTCGGGCAACTCGGCAAACAGGGGTGCTTGCATTTCTGCGGCCACACGTTTTGATTGTTCCACCTCCATCAACGGCTGCTCGATATGGATGGGCTGATGCTCTTCCACACGTTTTTTCTCTTCACCGACTACCACAATGCGCTCGTCTACTGCGCGCGCGCCGATGCGTTTATCCTGCCAAATCTGCCAACGATTGATCACCCACCAATAAAATTCTTCAACCACAGCACCCGTACGATCAGTGAATCGTACCCATGACAAGCCACTGAATATGCTAAACCCCGCTGCCATCAACGCCAGCAAAAATAAAGTCGCCCCCATAAAACCTAAAATCCGCGCCAGCGCATCACTCAACACAAGCCCTAGCACCCCGCCTGGCACCAGCGGCAGCGCAGCTTTCAAACTGTGTAAACGCAACGCTTCCAACGCGCTGCTGGCCAACAGTAACACCACGAAACCCAGCAATGCCAACCACCAGGCGCGGCGATCAAACACGCTATTTATTGCAAGCTGGTGATACCCCGACCATACCCGCTGCAACAAAAATGCTACCCACCACCACGCCGACATACCGAAAAGATACAATAAAATATCTGATAACCAAGCCCCCAGCATCCCGCCCGGATTAAGCGTCAAGCCTACCTTAGCACTGTGCGACCAGGCTGGATCATCGCGGTCATAGCCAGACAAAATTAACATCAAATAAGCTGCCACCGCCACTAGAAAAATCCAGCGCGATTCACGCAACAGGGCAACCAGACGTTCGGGGAGAGCGGAGCGAGGGGTCGGGGGGGATCTTCCAGGGATTCTGCTCAATGACATTCTTAATTCCACAAATTGATTGTGGTGCTAATCATAACATCAAGCGGGGGAATTTCGCTTCGGGCATTGTCCCCCTGTGGGATCAGCGTGCATTTAATTAACAGGACGTGCGAATAATATGATTTCTGCTACCATTTGCAGTCTGCCGTGCTGTAAAGTTTTCATTGTCCCCTTGTGGGGCTCTGGTCTTACCATTCATTCAACAAAGTTAATTCAATAAGGAAAGTTATGCCCAATTATCCAACAAATCAGGCCAATTTAAAAAGCAAAGCCATCACCCAAGGGGCGCAACGTTCTCCCAATCGCGCCATGTTGCGCGCGGTGGGTTTTACCGATGGTGATTTTGATAAACCAGTGATTGGCATTGCGAATGCACATAGCACCATTACGCCATGTAACGCCGGCTTGGGTGGCTTGACCGCACGCGCGGAAGCAGCGGCCAAGGCAGCCGGAGCAATGCCGCAAACGTTTGGCACAATCACAATCTCGGATGGCATTTCAATGGGTACCGAGGGCATGAAATGTTCGCTGGTCAGCCGCGAGGTAATCGCGGATTCAATTGAGACGGTGTGTCGCGGGCAGAGTCTGGATGGAATTCTGGCGGTAGGAGGCTGCGATAAAAATATGCCAGGCGCGATGATTGCCTTTGCGCGGCTGAATATTCCGGCCATTTTTGTATATGGCGGCACGATCAAACCCGGTCATTTGAATGGTAAAGATTTAACTATCGTCAGCAGCTTTGAAGCGGTCGGCGAATTTGCCGCACATCGCATTGATGCACAGCAATTACTTGCTGTAGAGCGCAAAGCCTGCCCCGGCGTGGGTTCCTGCGGCGGCATGTTCACCGCTAACACCATGTCTTCAGTGTTTGAGGCGATGGGCATGAGCTTGCCTTACTCCTCCACCATGGCTGCGGAAGATGCTGAAAAAGCAGACAGTGCCGCGCGTTCCGCCGAGGTTTTAGTCAATGCGGTACGTAAACAAATTTTACCTGAACATATTCTCACCAAAAAAGCCTTTGAAAATGCGATTGCTGTCGTCATCGCAGTGGGTGGATCAACCAATGCCATCCTGCATTTGCTGGCGATTGCGCATGCCATGCAAGTTGATTTGACGATTGATGATTTTGAGGCGATGCGTTCGCGCGTGCCCGTCTTTGCCGATATGAAACCATCCGGACGCTATGTAGTAACCGATTTGCATCGCGCAGGCGGCATTCCACAAGTCATGAAAATGTTGCTGGCGCATGGCCTGCTGCATGGCGATTGCCTGACCATAACGGGCGAGACCCTTGCCGAAACCTTGAAAAATGTGCCCACCGAACCGCGTGCCGATCAAGATGTAATACGGCCATTTAACAAACCCATTTACGCGCAGGGACACTTGGCGATTCTTAAAGGCAATCTCGCCCCCGAAGGCTCAGTCGCCAAAATCAGCGGCATTAAACATACTAAATTTACTGGGCCAGCACGGGTGTTTGATTCTGAAGAAGACTGCATGCAAGCCATTCTGGAACAAAAAATAAAGCCGGGCGCAGTCTTAGTCATTCGCTACGAAGGTCCAAAAGGCGGCCCCGGTATGCGGGAAATGTTATCACCCACTGCGGCGCTGATGGGCGCGGGTATGGGCGACAGCGTCGCGCTGATTACCGATGGTCGTTTTTCTGGCGGCACTTATGGTTTTGTGGTCGGTCATGTCGCACCCGAAGCTGCAGTCGGCGGCACAATCGCGCTGGTGAACGAGGGCGACTCCATCACCATCGATGCCGATGCCAGCCTCATTCAACTCAACGTCAGCGATGCCGAATTAGCGCGCCGCCGTGCGCTGTGGAAACCCCCTGCACCACGTTACACACGCGGCGTGCTGGCGAAATATGCCAAGCTGGTTTCCAGTGCCAGCTTGGGTGCTGTGACGGATGCCTAACGAGTAATGGAAAAAAATTCCTAGCGGGTACAGTGACCATGCGTAGGATGTTTGAGTAGTTAAAATTCAAACAGGAGGTGCAATAACCAACGAGCATTGCGCCCTATGCGAACTGAAACAAGCGAAACTGTTCGTCATTTCCAACTACATTAGCACGATAGATT
>JAKFXW010000007.1 GCA_021731185.1 Gallionellaceae bacterium | reverse complement strand
AGCAACTAAAAAAGATATTGGTCCAGTTCCACTGGATTACTTACCGGGTCTCAAGCAAAACGCCAAGTTTGACGTTGTGGCGGGATTTATTCTTTTCCTGATTGCCTTACCTCTCAGCTTAGCCATTGCCATCGCCTCCGGTGTACCAGCCATAGCAGGCGTGTTGACGGCTATAGTCGGCGGCATGATAGGTGGTCTGTTGGGCGGTTCTTACGTCACCATCAACGGTGCCGCCGCCGGTTTGATCGTCATTGTACTCGGCGCAGTGAACGAGTTGGGCGCGCTTAATCCGGGCGATCCACTGGCTGGATATAAATACATGCTGGCGGTCGGGGTGGCGTGCGGCATCCTTCAGATTATACTGGGCGTACTTAAGGCGGGGCCTGTGGCCAACCTCTTTCCCTTCTCCGTGGTTGAAGGTATGGTTGCGGGTATCGGGATCATCATCATGGCCAAGCAGATTCACGTGGTCTTGGGCGTGAAAGTAGGTGGCAGCATGTTTGATACCATTTCAGCCATCCCCGGCAGCTTTGCCAACCTGGATCCCAATAGTGCCATCATCGGAGCGATTGCGATTGCCATCATGATTATCTGGCCGAACTTCCCCAAGTTTGCGAAGGTGCTTCCGGCACCGTTGGCCATCATGATGGTTACCATCCCGTTGGCAGCTTTCTTCGGCCTGGATGCCAAGCAATTGGTTAGCGTACCGTTGAATTTTGCGGATTCCTTCGTATTCCCTGATTTCTCTAAAATTACGGATCCGATCTCCATCAAATTTATTATTACCTTCTTGATCGTGGCTTCATTGGAATCACTGTTGACCGCCTCCGCCATTGAAAAGAAAGACCCGTGGAAACGCCGCAATAACATGAACCGCGAGTTCTGGAGCAAGGGCGTAGCCAACACTGTGTCCTGCGGAATCGGTGGTATTCCAATGATTGCAGAAGTAGTACGTAGCTCAACCAATGTTATGGTAGGTGCACGTACCCGTTGGTCTAACTTCTTCCACGGCTTCTTCATGCTGGCCTTCGTGGCGGGGCTGCCTTGGCTGCTTAACATGATCCCGCTGTCGGCGTTGGCTGGTATGTTGGTGGTGATCGGTTTCCGCCTGGCGCATCCGAAAATATTCGCCCATATCGCGCATACGGGTACGGATGAAATTGTGTTCATGGTGGGTACAGTTCTAGGCGTGGTGCTGGTTGACCTCCTGGTCGGCGTATTCTTCGGTATGTGGTTGTCCATTGGACTGAACGCAATCCGTGCAGGCAGCCAGAACAGATTTAAATCTTCCGCCGTGTTCCTGATTGTGCATGTTTTGTTCCTCGCGGTCATCTGCTACTTCTTCTTCATAGCGCATCAGAAACTGCCTGCCATCGTGTTCATGATTGTGTCGGTAGGCTTCGGCATCATGGCCTTCAAAACGGTCACTGAAGTCAAGACTGCTGGCGACACGGTAACGGTCTTGTTCAGCGGCCCGGCTGTTTACACCAGCTTGATCGGCGTACGCAGCATGATGGACAAATTGCCTGGTGGTAAAAAAGTCATGTTTGATTTTTCCAGGGCAGGGTTGATCGACCACACCGTGCGCGAGAAAATAAATGACTTTTCGGAAGAGTACGCACGGGAAACCAAAGGTACGGTGACGGTGACAGGAACAGGCGAGCACGTCTCGACTGGTCATCACGACTTGGCTACGTTGACCCGCGTCATTGATAAGAGCTGGGCTACGGATGCGAAGAAGTAATATTACATTTTCATGTGCTTGGATTCGAGCCTGAATCTAAACACTGATTGAGTCTCAAACTTTGCTACGACCTGGAAATGGGTCGTAGCATTTTTTATCTTTAGGATATTTTTTAAGAAAGTGCTGAACAAGTTGATTCTATTCTTGGCTCAACAAGCTCACCACGAACAGAATAAATACTTACCATTCGTCCTGAATTTGTTGAAGGACTTGTTCAGCGTTTCCTTAAAAACCCGGCAACATCACAAGTATGGTGGGGCTATTGCATAATATGGAACTCGCTAAATCCGCTACTACACACTAACTGTGGCGGTTGATTATTAAATCTGCCCAAAATAATTGGAATCTTCAAATGGAACGTGTACGCCTTTCAAAACTCATGTCAGAACAAGGATTATGCTCGCGTCGCGAAGCTGATGATTTTATCGAGCGCGGCTGGGTGCAAGTGGATGGGGTCACAGTCACCCAACTGGGCACAAGAATCAACTCCGATCAGCGCATCACCTTAAATCGCGCGGCACAAAATAAACAGGAAAGTCGTGTCACGATTTTGTTGAACAAACCTATCGGCTTCGTCTCGGCGCAGGCAGAAGGTAACTATAAGCCAGCCGTTACCTTGATAAATGCTGCTTCTCGCTATGCCAAAGATAAATCGACGCTACAATTTAATCCCAAGCAACTAATCGGTATCGCGCCTGCAGGTCGCTTGGATATTGATTCACAAGGATTGCTCATACTGACTCAGGATGGCCGCGTTGCTAAACAATTGATCGGCGAGGATTCGACGGTCGATAAAGAATATCTGGTGCGCGTGCAAGGCAAGCTGGTGGGCAACGGCCTCGGCCTGTTGTGTCACGGCCTGAAACTGGATGATGTAGCACTCAAGCCCGCAAAAGTAACGTGGCAAAATGAAGAACAACTGCGCTTTATTCTGCGCGAAGGAAAAAAACGTCAAATCCGCCGCATGTGCGAATTGGTTGGGCTGAAAGTCACTGGACTCAAGCGCGTGCGTATTGGGAAAATTAAATTAGGCGATCTGCCTGTAGGGCAATGGCGTTACTTGGGAGAAGACGAAGGATTTTAAACAATGATCTGCGCCCACCAGGATGGTGGAGTCAAAGAAGATGAGGAGTAACAAAACTGTGGTGCCGCTTATCGGATTCGAACTGATGACCTACCGCTTACAAGGCGGTTGCTCTACCAACTGAGCTAAAGCGGCGATAAATTACAAAAATTTACAACAGGTGCCGACCTAAAAATGACGATCTGCCAAATGATGAACCAAGAATCTATCTCTAAACTTGGTAGGTCGTGCCAGATTCGAACTGGCGACCAACGGATTAAAAGTCCGCTGCTCTACCGACTGAGCTAACGACCCATATCCCACTAAGGCTCGTGTCCCGTAGAGAAGCGCGCATTATACTGATTTAGCCCACCCTGTCAACGCAAGCGCATCATTATTGATGCTTGCGGTAACGCGTCACATCAGCCATTCCAGCTTGTGCAAAGCCAACCTTGCGTAATCGGCACGCATCACATTCAGCACAAGCGCGCCCTTCCAAATCTGCCTGGTAACACGACACTGTCTGACTGAAATCAACCCCTAAATTAATTCCTGCCTTAATAATTTCTGCCTTGGACATGTGTTGTAAGGGGGCATGTATCGTCAAAAATTGACCTTCGACTGCCGACTTGGTGGCGAGATTGGCCATTTTCTCAAATGCAGCAATATACTCCGGACGACAGTCAGGATAGCCTGAATAATCTACCGCATTCACCCCGACGAATATGTCTGTGGACTGTAACACTTCGGCCCATGCTAATGCGAGCGATAACATGATGGTGTTGCGCGCTGGCACGTAGGTTAGAGGAATGCCTGCTGCCATTTTGGTAGGCACAGCGATATTTTTATCGGTGAGGGCTGAGCCACCCAATCCAGTTAAATCCACTTGCATAGTGCGCTGTTCAACCGCACCCAAAGTTTGGGCGACCAGCCGCGCAGCATTTAATTCAGCATGATGACGCTGACCGTAATCAACACTTAAGGCGTAACATGCATAACCCTGTTGCCGCACCATTGCCAGGACTGTGGCGGAATCCAGCCCACCGGACAATAATATAACGGCTTTTTTCATTGTGCCCTTGTGGTACATTTGGCTTTTCTTACTTCCCTGACTGCACGCCCCACAGCAGCTTGTGTAATTGTATTTGCATCCGCACGGGCAGGTTATCGCGCAATATCCAATCAGCCAAGGTGGTGGGTGAAAGTTGTTCGTGTGTGGGAGAAAATAGTACCGGGCAAATTTTCGTCAATTCACGATCACGCAATACGCGCTTGGCCCATGTGTAATCTTCCTCGTCGCACAGCACAAATTTTATTTCGTCATGAGTTTTTAGCGCAGCAAGATTACTCCACAAATTTTTTTCAATCTCGTTCGACGCAGGCGTTTTAATATCCAATATTTTCATCACGCGCTGATCCACTTCGGTCACATCCATCGCACCACTCGTTTCCAACGATACTTGATAACCCGCATCACATAACGCGCTCAAAAGCGGCAGGCAATTTTTCTGCGCGAGGGGCTCGCCGCCAGTCACGGTTACATAAGGTGTGGAATAACGCACAATTTCAGCGAGAATGGCGGCTAAGGACATATTCTGCCCGCCCGTAAACGCATACGCAGTATCACAATAAGTGCAACGTAAGGGGCAACCAGTCAAACGCACAAAAACGGTGGGTAGACCCACGCGGCTGGTTTCGCCTTGTAGCGAATAGAAAATTTCGGTGATGCGCAGCGTGTCGCTGGCAGGGTGTGATAGCGTGACTGCCACTATTTAAGACTTGCCAAACGTTTCCTGGCTTTTTCAGCGGCGACTGTGCCCGGATAATTTGAGACAATTTTTTTTAGTGTCCCCTTGGCTGCATCACGGTCTTTGAGTTCAATCTGACAATCCACACTACGAAACATCGCCTCGACTACCTTTGGGTTCTGCGAAGAACTACCCGCCACACGCTGAAAACTGACAAGCGATTTTTTGTAATCTCTGGATTGAAAATATGCTTCACCGAGATCGTAGTGGGCATTAAGAACACGCACTGATTGGGGATACTGCTTAATAAACTCCTGTATGGCAGAAATAGCTTTAGTGTAATTTTTAGCAGCAAGCAAGCTGTGTGCTCTCTTATAAGCAAGATTTTCAGCGTTGATGGCATCTTTTTGAGTCTGCGCTTCAATTGCTGCTGCCGTTTCAACATTCCGCAGACGCGCATCAAGATCAACATAAAAATCTTTTTGCTGTTGCTTGGCTTCTTGTAAGTCATGAGCTAACTCTTCATTATGCTCACGAAAAACTCGTATATCTGCGATTTGAGCTTCAATCTGTGCTTGTAAATTCAGTATGGCACGCGCCTGTTGCTTATTGGTTTCATCCAATAGCTTTCTGGCTTCCTCTTTAGCCTGCGCTTCAATTACTGCTGCCGTTTCAAAAATCCGCAGACGCGCATCAAGATCAACATAAAAATCTTTTTGCCGTTGCTTGGCTTCTTGTAAGTCATGGACTAACTCTTCATTATGCCCGCGCAAAACTCGTGTATCCGCGATTTGAGCTTCAATCTGTGCTTGTAAATCCAGCACGGCACGCGCCTGCTGCTTATTCGTTTCATCCGATAATTTTTTGGCTTCCTCCAATTTTCTGTAGGCTTCCCCCAGCTTCCGATCAGTCTCCTCCAATACCCTGTTAGTTTCTCCCAACTTCCTGTCGGTTTCCTCCAACTTCCTGTCGGTTTCCTCCAACCTCCTGTTGGCTTCCTCCAGTTTCCTACTCACAACCTCCAACTTTAAAACCTTCGCCTCAAGTTGCTGAATTTTTTTGGGCAATTCCTCATCAGTAAACAGCCCTGCGAATGCAGGGCTGACAATAACGACCCATCCAGAAAACAACAAGGCTAGCGATTTCATCTTAAAAATAATCCCGTCAAACTAAAATTGAAGAAATTATTGGAAGAAAATCACTTTGCCCTGTAGACAATATCGGTGCGACGATTTTGTGCCCAAGCAGATTCATTATGCGCGGTAGCTCTAGGCTTTTCTTCGCCAAAGCTGACTGCCTCAACTTGGTTTGCATCCGCCCCGCCCAATATCAACATTTTCTTTACGCCATTTGCACGACGTTGTCCCAATGCCAAATTATATTCACTGCTACCACGCTCATCTGTATTGCCTTCTACACGGACTTTGCGCTCTGGATTATCGGCCAAATATTTTGCATGCGCCTGAATAATAACTTTATTTTCGCTCTGTATAGCATCCGAATCGAACGAGTGAAACACACTGCGCTTAGCTAGCATACTATTTGGATCATCCAGGGGATCAACCATCGCAACATCTGGGGGAGTTGGCTCAAAAAGCTCAGCAGTTGCTGGCTCGGTTGCTGGCTCAATTATTGATTCAATTGCTCTCTCAGGAGCTATTTGCGGTGCTATCTCAGTGGCTATCTCTGGAGCCCTCTGCGGAGGAGCTACTTCCATAACAGCTGTATCTTCTTCAACAGCGGCGGTTGCTTCTTCAGTAGGTAGTTCGTCACTGGCACAAGCTGCCAATAGATTCAAAAGTAAAATGCCAGTCACTATTTTTTTCATTGCACATATCCTTTGCGTAGTTATTTTCTTAAAAAAGGCCCCCAAATCGGCTCGCGTATATCCCCAATTTGCGGGAACATTCTCTGTTTCACTCTACCGTCACTGGAAACTGTAGCCAATATACCACGAAGCTTGGCCTCAGAGGAATACAGAACCAACTTCCCATTAGGTGAAAAGCTAGGCTTTTTTTCCCATCCTCCCTCAGTTAACAATTGCATTTGCCTACTTTCAAAGTCATGCACGGCAACATAGAAGCGCCCGCCTAACTGGTGGGAAAAGACAAAGCTTTTGCCATCAGGGCTATATCGTGGCGAAAAATTACTGCCGCCTTCGAAAGTCAGTCGCTGGGCTGGTCCGCCATCGACCGACATCCTATATACCTGCGGGCTACCGCCACGATCTGAGGTAAACAGTAAATGCCGCCCATCGGGTGAGAAATTTGGTTCGGTGTCAATGCTGCCACCAAATGTCAGGCGACGCAACTCGCTGCCATTCGAGCGAGTCAGATAAATTTGCGAACTGCCATCGCGCGTCAGCACCAGTGCCAGATGTTTACCATCTGGAGACCAGGCTGGCGCGCTATTACTGCCGGAAAAATTAGCTAGCACAATGCGCTGATTAGTATATAAAGACTGCGCATACACCACTGCATGACCCATCTCAAAGGTAACGTAGGCCAAGTGGCTGCCATCGGGCGACCAGGCGGGCGACAAGATAGGCTGATCAATCACTAAAACTGCCTGCTCCCCAAAACCATCACTGTCTGCCACCACCAGCCGATTTGTCTTACCTTGCCGATTAATATACGCAATGCGCGTTCCAAATACGCCCGCATCCCCTGTCAATTTTTCATAAATTAAATCTGCAACGCGATGACTGATCGCACGCAACTGATCTTTTCTGGCAGAAACCGCTTGCGCTACCAGCTCACTTTTCTTATTCATATCCAGCAGCCGCACCTTCACTTCAACGCGACCATTCGGCAGTGCTTGTACACTACCTATCACCAGATTATCTACACCTGGCCAGTCAGCGTAGACTACATCCTTCGGTTCTTTAGGGGCTTTGCCAGCTGGATCAGTCAACTGAAACAGACCACTGCGTTGCAGATCTGTAGTGACCACTTTGCTCACATCTTTCGCCAATACGGCATTGCCCGCAAACGGCACGATGGCGATTGGGATTTGATTTTCGCCCGAGCCAATAATTTCAATCGTTAAAATAGCTTGCGCCGGGAACGCCGTGCCCAACAAAATAAGCAAAGCCCAACTGCGTCCCACAAGGGGACAATGTATTAAATTATTGATCGAAAATCTTATACTTGCCATCTCTTACTCCGTGGGACTAAATTTGAGTTGTATTTCACGAAAAAATTGCCTAAACAGTGCCGGATCGTGTGGCTTCGGCAGCGGCAGCGGTTGTGCTAATTTAATAGCCGATTCTGTCGCTCGATCATAGGCCGGATTTCCACTAGGTTTTATTAGCTTACTTTCCAACACCGAACCATCCGGCAATAAGGTCACCTCATACACAGCAGTGATACGCTCCTCGCCCGGCCATTTAATTTTGCTCTTGATTTTCGCCAGAATTCTGGCTTTATAGTCATTCACGATGCTATTGCTCGCTGCTAGTTTTTCAGATTGCGCACGCGCCTGCTCGGCCTCTTGCAGCTTGCGAGCTTTTGCAGCTTCTTGTGCGGCCTCTTGCAACTTGAGCGCTTTTTCAGCTTCTTGTGCGGCCTCTTGCAACTTAAGAGCTTTCATCGCTTCCTGCTCGGCTTGTTTCTGGCGCTGCGCTTCTTTCTCATCTTCCTTTTGTTTTTCTTTTTTCTTTTTCTTCTCTGCCAGCTCAATCTCAGCTTTGCTGGGTAATGTCGGCTCAACTGTCTTGACAGGGACAGGCTGTGTTGGGGTGGGCACTTTAGCTGGCTCTGGTATCTCTTTGGGCGGAGCGGTGAGCGGCGGCTCCACTGGAAGCGGCGCGATATCCATTTCCGGCAAACTCTCCCAAATATCCACCACCATTGGCTGCGGCGGTACGACACGCCAACTTACCCCGAAAATTATGAACGCAAAAAATACGCCATTCACTAATATCGCCAATATGCCGGCTGGAAGTTTATAGCGCTCTACATAAACAC
>JAKFXW010000029.1 GCA_021731185.1 Gallionellaceae bacterium | reverse complement strand
ACAGCTATAAAATAGATCCAGCGTAGCCTTAAATTCGCGTAATGGACATACCTTGTAAATCAGCCGACTACGCGGAAAAATATTATTTACAACGCGCGAAACTTTAATCCGCTCTGGGTCGGTGGTCAAAATGACCATACCTTCCTGCGTCTCTTCTATTGGCAACCAGAAACTGCTTTCCACATAATCGCGGCGCAGGTTTTTAAGTAGGTCAGGCGGCTTGATTCTGTCTGGTTTGAATGGCTCATACGGCACACCAAAAAATCGGCTGAGCGATTTACCCAGTGCGTCGGACTTAACTTGGAACTCATCCATCAACACATCTTCCAAGTTAACGCCTTTGCGTCTAGCGGTGCGCGTAGCCAGATCAAATTCAACTGGCGTTAACACAGCATCCACCACCAAATAATCATACTTTGTCTTGGCTGCTGTTTGCTGCTGGCGCTGTTTGAGCGCCACCGCTATAGTCTGTGCCAACTCTTTTATGCCATCTTCAATCGAGGTGGGAAATGGAATGCCGGCCTTATTATTAATTACCTGCACGACACCCAGCAATTCACTGCCGTCAATGATCGGAGTCACCAACATTTGCTTGGTGCGATAGCCTGTGCGCCTATCCACATCCTGTAAAAAACGCAGCTGCGAGCTGTGCGTGGACAACTCTTTCTCGTCATACACATCTTGAAGGTTAAGCGTTTTTTTGCTGAGCGCAACATAACCTGCAATGCTCTGCCCGGCAATCGGCAGCCTAAGATCCTTGAAAGATGTTAAACCCGTTTTTACTTTAGAAATCAGAGAGGACTTGTCATCGCCCACCACATATATGGTCAAACGATCTGCATTAATCAAACTGCAAATGTCGTTGCTGACATCCAGCATAATCTCATCGACATTGCTGGTGCCATGAATTTTATTAATGACCATGCTGAGCTTTTTTGTAAATTCCAATTGCTGCGCGACATCGCCCGCGCCACGCCGCCGCTCAATAGGTGCTGATATTGCGTTATCCATGTTTATTCCCTGTATAAACGCTCATATTTAAAATGTTAAGTAAAGCTTGCATTGCTAGAACTCAAAAATTTGGCCATTTAACAACATAATGGGCTTGAATCCTTGCACACATTCACCGATTTCCCGCATGGTTAAATCGACATCACCCGGCTTTAAATGGGTAATATAAATCTTTGGCTTGCTTTTCAATTTCAGCAATTCCTCTGCCAGCATGCTGGGGCATAAATGCCTGGAAACTTCTGCCAACCCTCTTTCAGCATTTGGGAAAGCCGTTTCTATTATTAAATAACGCAAATGGGCAATTCTGTTAACCACCTGCCAGAACGCATCATTTGTCGTAGTGTCGCCACTAAATACCAAGCTGGCCGTGCCACTATCAATCTGGTAACCCACCGCAGGTACAACATGGTGCGCAGGTAATGCAGTAATTTTTCGCCCATTCAAATTAACCGCCTGCCCCAACTCAACAACTTGATAGCGCATATAGGGCTGCCGTGGATCAGGTATTGCAGAAAAATCCGGCCAGATTTTCCAGTTAAATATGTGCTGCTTAAGTATTTCCAGCGTCTCAGCAGTAGCATAAATCGTGAGTGGTTTATCCCGCATAAAGCCGACGCTATCGACCATGAATGGAATGCTGCTTATATGATCAAGATGGGAATGCGTAACGAAAACGTGATCGATCATACACAGCTCGGTCACGCTAAGATCGCCCACACCCGTGCCTGCATCAATCAACACATCGTTATCCAGCAATATAGAAGTGGTGCGAAAGTTTCCACCTATGCCGCCGCTGCAACCAAGTATTCGGAGTTTAATCATTTGGATTTGATCAAATAAGTTACATCATTTAAATCTCATCAATCGCCTTATAAATCGTCTGTCATACATTATTTAGTATGATGTACGAACACCCCATCCCACCCGGCTCCAGGGGGATTGTTGCGGAAATACGCAACGCGCTCTGCATACATTTGATACACAAACGTTGTAGGCGACATGCGCTGCAAATTGTATAACTGCAATTCTGCCTGATCCCAGTTCTGCTTCCTATACGCCTTGAGCGTCTGGTGAAAAAGCTTAATTTCTTCCATCACCTCTTGTGCGACTTGCCCCAATTGTCCGACTGGCTCATAAATAAATACAGGCTTATCTTTACCTTTTACACGCACTTGGTCAAGCTCGCGATAAATAATATCGGTTACTGCATCCTTAGTGTCTTCGCCCACAAGAATACCTACCCCATATTGTTTGGTTATTCCTTCAAGCCTCGAGGCGAGATTCACCGCGTCACCCATTACGGTATAAGCCACACGCACCTCCGAGCCCATGTTGCCGACACTGACTCGACCTGTATTAATGCCCACTCCAATCGAAATTTCGGGCCAGCCACGCGCCTTAAATACGGGCTGCATTTCCGCCAGGCGTTGCTGCATTTCCAAACCCGCCAATATCGCGTTGCGCGCATGGTGTGGATCGAGCAAGGGCGCACCCCAAAATGCCATAATGCAATCACCCATATACTTATCTATAGTACCGCGATATTTATAGACGACTCGTGATAGCGGGGTTAAAAATTCATTCATTAACTCCGATAGCTCTTTCGCTTCCAGCCCTTCAGAAATCGTCGTGAAATTGCGTACATCTGAAAACAGGATAGTCATGTCGCGGCTTTCGCCTTCCATCGACACGTGCTCTGGATTTTTACTCATTTCATCCACCACTTCTGCTGGCACATACTGCCCGAACAGGCCAGTAATTTGCCGCTTGGCACGCGACTCAACAAAGTAACCAAAGGACATTTTCAGTATAAACAGACTCAGTATCAGCAAGACTGCACTAGCCACAGGGAATGCCAGGTTAGCGACATGCCATAAGGAAAAATTTCCGAGCAACACCGCCACCATTGAAACCGCGCTTAACAATGTGGCATATATAGGACTGAGCAAAGGCAGAAAAAAGCTCAACACCACACCAATAATCAACAACAAAACAACCTCTGCGCCGACCGCATAGGCGGGCTTGTGCTTAAGATTTTGATCCAGAATTCCGGCAATCATATTGGCGTGGATTTCAACGCCCGGATAAACCTCCCCGACCGGAGTCGAGCGCAAATCCAGCAAACCCGGGGCTGATGTACCGACCAGCACAATTTTATTGCTCAAATCTGCCACGGGAACGCGACCATGAATGACATCTGTAGCCGGAATATATCTGAAGCTCCCCTCCTTGCCGCGATAAGGTATGAGTGCGCTAACGTGTTGATCGACTGGAATTTGCAGATCGTTATTTCCAACGCTCAGCGACAGCCATTCCAGACCCGCATAATCCGCACTGCCACTATCAGCATACCCCGGGACAAGTTTAGGTGAACCCAGCAGGACGCGCGTCATAGCCAACGACAGTGCTTCAAAGTATGCGCCGTTGTACTCCATTATCATGGGCAGTCGACGCACCACACCGTCAAAGTCCACCAATGGGTTAAAGTACCCGGCGCTCATTGCATTCGATTGCAACTCTGCTAAATTGCCGCCGTATCCATCCCAACTAACAAATGCTATCGGACGTTTGCCAAATGTACCCGGGGGGAAAACTGCATCCGGTAACGCGCCAGAAATCGCTACACTACTGCCCTGTTTACTGTTATTAAAGTAGTAACCTAATACCACATTGCGATTTTTAATTTTACTGGCGAAGATGTTATCGTAATCCAGTTGTGGTTTAATTTGTTCCAACACGGTTTTAAATTGCGCGGAATCCTTAAGTTGATTTTGACCTAATTTCTGCAGCACCTTCAAGCCGGAACTGTCATCCTTTTCGGCGAACACCACGTCAAATCCCACTATGGCAACTGAATATTGATCGAACAATTTATCTACCAGCACGGCCAGTCGATCACGGCTCCATGGCCAGCGCCCCTCTTCTTGCAGACTTTTTTCATCAATGTCGAGAATGACGATACGCTCATCGAGCGTATCGGGCATGGTTAAACCCAGGCGCTGGTCATACAGTATGGCATCCAGTTGCTGGATGAATTCGACCTTGTAGAAATTAGCTGCGCCACCTAGAAAAACGACAACCAGTGCCAAACCAAGCCAGATTAATATCACGTGTTGTCTCACTGCTCTTAAACCGGGTAATGATCTAGCTGGTAAATTTTGACAGACTAACTTTTGATGTAAAACTCCATCTTCACACCTGCCAATTCAATAATGTCATTGGCATTCAGTTGATGGGGCTGATCGCTTAACTGCTTACCATTCAGAGTCGGATAACTACTTCCCTCCACATAGGTAATAAAATATCCCTGTGCACGCTTCGTTAATACCACCACTTGCATGCCAGCTTTCCCGAGCGTAGTTAGATTTTTGGTCAGCTCCAGTTCCTTACCCGCATTGGGACCTGTGAGTATTTGAATCACTCCCACCCCTGATTGTGGCGCAGCAATAGGAGGAGAGGCGGCTCCAACAGGAACAACTGCTGGCTTAGCTGGAGCCGCTGCAGGTGCAGCTTGTGGATGCATTATGAAGGAATGCAACTTGCCCGTTTGCTCAAGAGATTCCGTCTTGGGCGCACTCTTAGCTGCCGGGGCACGCAGGATCATAGTTTTTTCGAAGTCAGCTGCCGTGGTTTGACTGGTCTGATCGTTCCAGTACTTCAGCTTGTATTTGCCAATCTCAATGACATCGTTGTTTTGCAGAAAATGTTTTTTAGTGGCAATTCCATTTACGGTAAGACCATTGGTGCTATTTAAGTCCTCCAGAAATGAATCATTCAATATCGTGACTATGGCTGCATGCTCCCCGCTCACGGCAAGGTTATCAATCACTATTGAATTATGTGACTTTCGACCTATCGTAATGCGTTCCTTATCCAACAGGTATTCCTGCATTACTGCGCCATTCATGCTAAGTATTATTTTCGCTGCCATATTATTAGTTCCTGTCACTTAACTTGTATAACCACTTGTCATTTACTTTTTTAAACCAGAGTGACAATTTCTCCAGCCAACTGTGTGACACAGCAAAGTCGCCCTTAATCTTAACCAAAATAACGGACACATTATCACGACCCCCGTTATCATTTGCCATCTCAATTAACTGACTGGCTGCCAGTGTCAGATTAACCTGTAACATTTGTAATGCGCTGCCTATGTCATCATCAGGCACCATATCGTTCAACCCGTCTGAGCACAGCAAATATATATCCCCCACCTGCACTGAATGTACATGCACTTCAACATCCACATCCACATCTATCCCGACTGCCCGTGTCACCAGGTTTTTATTCATGGAGTTACGGGCATCCACAACACTGATTAAACCGCTATCAATTTGATCCTGTAATAATGAATGATCCCGCGTAATAGTCTCAAACGTATCACCGCGCAGGCGATACATTCTAGAGTCTCCTACATGCGCTACGGCCACATGATTATCATAAAACAACGCAGCAACTACTGTTGTGCCCATCCCCGCATATTGCGGCTGACTTTGCGCCGCATGATAAATGGAGGCGTTGGCTTTTTTCACATTTTTACGTAGTAAGGTAACACCCATGTCCTCACCACTATCATCTACCTCATCCGCAACAACATTACCCAGCAACGCGCTTTTCATTTCGTTGGATAGAACGGACACCGTTATACCACTGGCGACTTCCCCCGCATTATAACCACCCATGCCATCTGCCAAAACCACCAACCCGCACAATGCCTCACATCCTACACTGTCTTCATTATGCGAGCGCACCTGCCCTGGGTGGCTTAAACTGATAATCTCCAGAGCCTTGTCTATTTTCATAATGAACCAGGCGCACCCGTTATGCATGACCGCAGTGCCTTGGCCATTTCTGCGCCAGTCTGAAAGCGAGCTTCCACTTGTTTAGCTAATGAAGTATTGATGATCTCCACCAGTGCAGGCGATAAATCAGATCGTATGCTTAGTATATTAATCGGCTGTTCATTTGCAATACGGAACATCAGCTGAGCCATCGAATCACCCTGAAACGGTAGCTTACCACACAGCAATTGGTACAAACTCACTCCCAATGAGAACAAATCTGACCGCCCCTCAATCTTCATTCCCGACAATTGCTCTGGCGACATAAAAGAAGGTGTGCCTAGCACCATGCCCGTTTTAGTCTTGGATGAATCGGTAATACGGGCGATACCGAAATCAGTCACTTTCACAGTATCACTCGCCGTGTCATACATAATGTTAGCGGGTTTAATGTCGCGATGCACCACATTCAACGTATGGGCATAACTCAGTGCATCCGCCACGCGCGCCACGATGCTCAGCACAGTCGGTACGGGCAGCAAATTATCCGGCTTGGCATAAGGTGCTAAATCGCCACCCTTCAAAAATTCCATGGCGATGTAGGCTAAGTCATGCTCTTCGCCCGCATCGTACATCGTCACAATATTCGGGTGATTCAAACGGCCTGCGGTTTCAGCCTCGCGGAAGAACCGCGCTTTAACGTCTTCCAATTCATCCGCGTCAAATTCCTGTGCTAATGCCATCGTCTTAATTGCCACTACACGGCTGATTTTAGGATCGCGTCCCAAATAAACCACGCCCATTGCGCCCTTGCCCAGCTCTTTTTCAATCTCATAGCGTCCCAGCATGGGCTTGGACATTGTGCCCTGCCCCAACATCATGGTGCTGGCATTGGTGCCGGATGAGCCACCCAGAATCACCGTGCCAGACATGCTGGTAGCCTGCGCCAGGCGCGTTGCCAAATCACGGAATTTGGGATTATATTCGGCCATATATTTGAAGACCGACTCGGCTTTATTGAACTGCCGCTTACGCTCAAAATCCAGCCCAAGATTGTACAGCACCTCCATTAAACTGTTATCAATCTGCACTTTACGAAATTTATCAAAAGCCATGTCCAATTGACCCTGCCCCTGAAAAGCCAACCCCAACATGCGATTACTTTCTGCTGAATCCGCATCCGACTTGATCTTGCCTTGCTCCGTAATCAAGAATTTTTTAGTGGTCAGCAGCAAATGTCCAATCAGCAACAACGAGGCGGGCAACATCAACTGTATCCACATCGCTTGTGATGTCATCAATACATAATGCGTCCCCAACAAAGTAACGAAGACCAAAGCGGTTATTACTGCTGCCAAGCCCGCTTTAAGTCGCGGCAAAAGCAAAATGAGATACATTGACACCAACGCAAATACCGCCAACTGCAGCGAACTCGCCCAGCTTGGTGTAACGAAAAAATCCTGCTTGAGTATGCTGGAAACCGAATGTGCCAAGGTCAGCACTGGAGCCATGCCAGCCGAAATAGGGGTGACTTGCGGATCACCCACGCCGGCCGCTGTTGCACCAATTAAAACAATCTTGTCACGATATTTCTCTACTGGTATTTTCCCGCTCAGTACATCGTAAAATGAGTCCACTTGAAATGCGGGCTTGCCATCGCGATCTGAATAAAAGTAAGTATTCATGCTCAAACTGGTATCCGTGGTGATATTCAAATTTCCCACGCGCACATCCTGCCCCAGATTTACTTTAATGTCCTTGGCTTCCAAATTTAAACTCTTGGCTGCCAACAGCAAAGACAGTGAAGGATAGTATTGATCGAAATAACTGACCACCAGCGGTTCGGTGCGAATCGCACCATCTATATCAGGATTGACATTTAAATGTCCGATCGCCAGCGCATGAACGCCCAGTTCGGGAATAGGAATATGCACACCCATGGTTGACAGCGACTGATTGCCTGCCTCAGCCTCTCCAACTTGCACATTGAGTAAATTGTTAGCCAGTACATAATCCGGCAACGGTTGATCAGGCTTCCCCTGCGGCTCACCCAAATCAAAAAACATCGCCAGCAAAACTATTTTGGCCTTTTCTAAACTGTTACCAAGCTTGTGATCGTTCGCCAGATTATCAACTGCCTCGAACAACAGCGAGTTCACCTCAGCCAAATCTTTTTGGTGCTCAGGATTAGTGCTTTTTTGGAGTGATGATGTTTCGAGAAATGAGCCGATTTTGACAATGTATTCCAAACCAGCATCAACCTGCGGCTCAAGGAACAGCACCGTACTGCCGATAATTTTGGGCTGTACCGCAGCCAGAACATCCACCATCTCGGCGTGCATTGCACGCGGCCACGGCCAACGCCCGAGGTTAGCGATGCTCTGATCGTCAATCGCAATGACCGCAATTTTATCGCTGGGTACGCGCTTGGTGGCCTGCATACCCAAGTCATAAGCCTTGCGCTCCAGACTTTGCATCAGCTCACTGTTTGCGCCCAACAAAAATGCCAGTACAACTAGCGCTCCCACGAACCAATCTGCTTTCCAGGATAATTTATTTGCCATGCTGTAGCGCCATGCTTAATAGTCAAATTACAAGATATTTGCTGTATATCATGTGGATACTAAAACATTTTAAGAGATTACGCTATCCTTAAGCATGGGGCATCATCAATCATCCTTGCATAGCACATTCTAGTATGCTCAAATGCGCCGCATGGGCATCTTGTTAGCCCAAGTCAATCTGGGGCGATATACAAATGTTCCGCAACAACTCGGGCTACCCAAAACCCTGACATGGCTGGCATTAAGGATATTTATTAGCAATCCATCGCATGCAACCTGCTGATAGGCCTAGCTGATAGACCTGAAAGACTTCAAC
>JAKFXW010000076.1 GCA_021731185.1 Gallionellaceae bacterium | reverse complement strand
GAGACAGGTGGTGGCCTCCGCCCAAACGGCTACCTGTGTTTCCAACGACCAAGTCAGGCCGGTGTTATTGTCTTTGGTGCAGGCCCAGTCGGTGAGGGCGGGATCGGCGGCGTTGGCAGCGAGGGGGCTGGCTGCACAAGCACCGACACCGGCGAGTTCGCCACTCATGCACACTTTGGTGAAATCAAACCCGGCTGCACCCGCGCCGACTTTGATCAGGGCAGCATCAGCATCGCGCCCGAAGAGAGCGTCTTGGCGGAGATGCGTGGCCGCAAGGGTGGCGCAATCAACTTCAACTGTATCGTTGTAACAACGCGTCTGGCCCGTGTCATTGATCTTTGTCTTTGTCGCAATAGTCGCCATAGGTGTAACGCTATTGGAGACCGCCGAGGCCGCACCCGGACCCACCGCGTTGGTGGCTGTTACCGTGCAGGTATAGGGCGTGCGGTTATCGAGGCCAGTGACCATGACATTGAGGTCAGTGACTACGTTATTGAGGCCAGTGAACATGACAGGCGACGCTGCACCAGGCGCGCTTACTGCGCCGCAGGTGGCGGTATAGCTGGTTATCGCCGAGCCGCCATTCGATGCGGGTGCAGTGAACTCCACGACGATTCGCTCGTTGCCTGCGGTCGCTGCGACAATGGTCGGTGCGCTGGGGGCGCCGGGGGCGATGAAGCCAGTGGAGCCAGTGGAGCCAGTGGAGCCAATGGAGCCAGTGGGAGCTTCACTACCACCATCGCTACAGGCTGCAACAAGGATACTGAAAAATATGGCCAACAATATTTTAATTGTCTTCATGATTGCTTTACTCCTAAAGATAGTTGCAGGGGTTGGGATGATGCGGTGATTGCGGGATGAAATGCATATTGCGCGGGAGCGGTTTTTAACAAAGTCGGGCAATCCGCTACCCGACAAGTCGGGTGTGGGATTGACACAGCCCCTCCCACGATGATTAGAGTGCGGTGGCAGCGCATATCATCCTGGTCGGGCTTATTGAATAGCGTCGCGCCGAGTGGCAAACGGCGAAACTCGAACATAGACGAGGATATTTCCCGCTTGGGTGTGCGGTGTGCGGTGTGCTGAAAACGATAAACATCGAGACTTCCCTTCTTTCAATCAAAACAGTTTCACGGTCGCCCGCCTGATGAAGATTTTCCAAGCTTTGACCAAGTGTCGTACATGCGGCGTAACGCACCCCTATCAACACCAGCCCCGTAACCCGTAAGGGAAGCTGTCAATTTGTAAGGTTATTCAATTTTTTCTCGCCCGTCAACCAATAATTTGACACAACAATTTCCCCCGATATCCAACAAATATTGCCAACCCCGCCGCGTCTTCGTATATAATGCGCGCCTTTTATTTGTAAGCAAAATTCTTAGGAGAAATTATGGCCAACACAGCACAAGCCAGAAAACGCGCCCGTCAGGCAGATAAACAACGCGAGCACAACACCAGCCTGCGTTCGGAACTGCGTACTGCGATTAAAAAAGTAATTAAAGCCATCGAAGGGGGCGACAAAGCCGTCGCGCAAGCCGCATTTGTTGAATCCACCAGCGTGGTTGACTCGATCGCTGACAAAAAAATTGTTCACAAAAACAAAGCATCGCGTCATAAAAGCCGTCTATCTGCGGCTATCAAGGCTATGGCGTAAGCCAACTTTTTCTTTTTCTCGCCCACTCACTAAACTGGCTGCTCGCAATAAGCGAGCCTGCTGCACGCGAAACCGAGCCTTCGGCAACAAAACAGGTATGCTGTAGTGTCCCGCCAGTTTAGAGTGGTAACATCCTAGCCTCCCCATCAACCGTACAGCAAGTAAAACTCAACTTCCTCTTGCGCGCGCGGGGCGAGTTAGCTCAATATACGTTTTTTAATTAAATCAGTTATGGCGGCTATGCCTCCATCTGTCATTAGTATATGTCACACTTGATGAACACTTACGCAAGACTGCCCGTTGCCTTCACGCATGGCGCAGGCGCGTGGCTCTGGGACAGCAAGGGCAAGCGTTATCTGGATGCAATGTCTGGCGTGGCGGTCAACAGTTTGGGGCACGCTCACCCGCAATTTATTGCCGCGCTCAATGCGCAACTGAGCAAATTAATCCACGTTTCCAATCTGTATCAAATTTCCGAACAAGAACAACTTGCCGATCAATTATGCGCGTTGTCCAGTATGCAGGAAGTATTTCTGTGTAATTCTGGCTGCGAAGCAAACGAAGCTGCGATCAAACTCGCGCGCTTGTATGGTCACAACAATGGCATCGAAATGCCCACCATCATCGTCATGGAGAAAGCCTTTCATGGCCGAACGCTGGCGACTCTCTCCGCCACGGGTAACCGCAAAGTACAAGCTGGATTTGAACCGCTGGTCAGCGGCTTCGTGCGCGTTCCGTACGACGATATAGAAGCGATTAAACAAGTGGCCGCGCACAACCCCAATGTAGTGGCGGTGTTGGTCGAACCCATTCAGGGCGAGGGCGGCATTCGCACCTTGGACAAACACTATCTGGCTCAGCTACGCAAAATATGTGACCAATACAATTGGCTGCTGATGCTGGATGAAATACAAACCGGCATTGGTCGCACTGGCAAATGGTTCGCACATCAACACACCGAAATTTTACCTGATGTCATGACACTGGCTAAAGGTCTGGGTTCTGGCGTGCCCATCGGCGCATGCCTGGCGGCTGGCAAAGCAACTGGCACTTTCAAGCCTGGCAATCACGGCTCCACCTTTGGCGGCAATCCTTTGGCCTGCGTTGCCGCTTTGAACACCCTCAATATAATTGAGCACGATCATCTGATGCAAAACGCGCTGACCATAGGAAATTTTCTGCAACAAGGTTTGCGCGCTCGATTAGGCAATATACCCGGTGTTGTGGAAATTCGCGGCGCAGGTTTAATGATAGGCATCGAACTCAACAAACCCTGCACGGAGTTGGTTAAACTTGCACTGGCACAGGGACTGCTGATTAACGTCACCAATGACAATGTCGTGCGTTTATTGCCCGCACTGATATTTTCCAAGACCGAAGCACAGCAATTGATAGATATACTATGCCCGCTGATTAGCGAATTTTTATCGCAACCTGCTTAACATGTCGATCAAACATTTTTTACAATTCAAAGATTTGAGTCTGGCCGAATTTAAACATATATTCGAGCGTACACTCCTTATAAAGCAACGCTTCAAGGCGTATCAACCCTATCATCCGCTATCCGACCGCACGCTGGTGATGATTTTTGAAAAAAATTCCACGCGCACCCGTTTATCGTTTGAAGCCGGTATACAGCAACTCGGTGGCAATGCGATCTATCTCAACACGCGCGATTCGCAACTGGGTCGAGGAGAGCCGGTAGAAGATGCCGCACAAGTGATTTCACGCATGAGCGACTTGGTTATGATCCGCACCTTCGAGCAGGAAATCATCGAGCGTTTCGCCGCCAGCTCGCGCGTGCCAGTGATTAACGGTCTCACCAACGAATATCACCCATGCCAGATATTGGCCGACATTTACACTTACATCGAACAGCGCGGATCAATCAAAGGCAAAACCGTGGCTTGGATTGGCGACTCGAATAACGTCTGCAACACCTGGCTGCAAGCTGCTGAAGTATTCGATTTCAATGTACACGTCTCCACTCCGCCCGGTTATGAAGTTGAGCCTGAGCGCGCAGGACTGTTTGGCGAAAATCATTACGAAGAATTCCCCAATCCTATGGATGCCGCGCGCAATGCCGATCTCGTGACCACTGACGTATGGATCAGCATGGGTTTCGAACGCGAAAACGATGCCCGCCGCAAAGCCTTTGCCGATTGGATAGTCGATGCAGAAATGATGGCGGCCGCTAAACCCGACGCTCTCTTCATGCACTGCCTGCCCGCCCATCGCGGCGAAGAAGTGGATGCCGCCGTTATTGATGGCCCGCAAAGCGTAGTATGGGATGAGGCAGAAAATAGATTGCATGTACAAAAAGCATTGATGGAATATCTACTGCTGGGAAAAGTGAGTAAGTAAAATGTGGGGTGGGCTAGCATAGCTTAACAAAATGGAAAAGTTGAAATGCATGAAATAAAAAAAGTCGTCCTCGCCTACTCCGGTGGGCTGGATACCTCCGTCATACTCAAATGGCTGCAAGATACCTATCAATGTGAAGTAGTGACTTTCACCGCCGACATCGGCCAGGGTGAAGAGCTGGAGCCCGCGCGTAAAAAAGCATTGCTGCTTGGCATTAAACCTGAAAATATTTTCATCAATGATTTGCGCGAAGAATTTGTGCGCGATTTCGTGTTCCCCATGTTTCGCGCCAACACCGTGTACGAAGGCGAATACCTGCTCGGCACCTCCATTGCCCGCCCGCTCATCGCCAAGCGACAAATTGAAATTGCCCGCCAGACCAGCGCGCAAGCGGTATCGCATGGTGCAACTGGCAAAGGCAACGATCAGGTGCGCTTTGAATTAGGCTATTACGCGCTAAACCCTGCCATTAAAGTGATCGCACCGTGGCGTGAATGGGATTTGTTATCGCGTGAAAAGCTCATGGGCTATGCCGAAAAACATGGTATTCCGGTAGACATGAAACACAAGCAAGGCGGCTCACCTTACTCGATGGATGCGAATTTATTGCACATCAGCTTTGAAGGCCGCCATTTGGAAAACCCCGCCGCCGAAGCTGAAGAGAGCATGTGGCGCTGGACCGTATCGCCCGAGCAAGCACCCGATGCAGCCGAATACTTGGACATTGAATTTCAGCACGGCGACATCATCGCCTTAAATGGCAAGCCGCTCAGCCCCGCGCAAGCATTGACGCAATTGAATACGCTAGGCGGAAAACACGGCATCGGTCGCCTTGATCTGGTAGAAAATCGCTACGTCGGCATGAAGTCGCGCGGCTGCTACGAAACACCCGGTGGCACGATTATGCTGCGCGCTCATCGCGCCATCGAATCCATCACGCTGGATCGCGAAGTCGCACATCTCAAAGACGATCTCATGCCGCGCTATGCCAGCATGATTTACAACGGCTATTGGTGGAGCCCCGAGCGGCTCGCTCTGCAAACACTCATTGATCACACGCAACAACAAGTCAACGGCTGGGTGCGCGTCAAACTATACAAAGGCAATGTCATCGTGGTCGGACGCGACTCCAAAACCAACTCACTGTTTGATCCGGGCATTGCCACATTCGAAGATGACAAAGGCGCGTATGACCAAAAAGATGCCGCTGGATTTATAAAATTAAATGCACTGCGTATGCGTATTGCAGCCAGACTTAAAAATCAAAAATAAAAAATCTTCCGACAATCACAGGGAAAATTACAGGAAAGCACAATGGATAAATTTGAAAACGTCAGCGTAGTAAAAAAATCGAACGTCTTTTTTGATGGGAAATGCATCTCACATTCCGTGTTATTCCCTGATGGCTCGCGCAAAACCGTGGGCGTAATTTTGCCCGGCAGCCAACTCACTTTTAATGTCAGCACACCTGAGTTAATGCAAATCACTCATGGCACTTGTAAAGTGAAGCTGGCTGGAGCGTCTGCATTCAAGACCTATCCAGCGGGCACAGAATTCAGCGTGGCAGCGGGCAGCAGCTTTGAAATTCACGCACAAGACACCGTGGACTACGTGTGCAGTTTTGGCTCCGACTAACCTAAAGATTAGTCTTCACCGCAACAAACCGCGTTGCGGTGTGTTGTGGTTAAATAATAGAGGAGAACTACCATGCCTTCATTTGACATCGTCTCTGAAGTAGACAAAACAGAAGTAAAAAATGCGGTCGAGCAAACCAACAAAGAAGTCAGCACACGCTTCGATTTCAAAGGCTCGGACGCGCGCGTCGAACAGGCCGAATTAATCTTGAGTGTTTACGCGGACAATGAATTTCAGTTAAATCAAGTACAGGATATTCTGAACGCCAAGCTGACCAAGCGCGGCATTGACATCAAGTGCCTGGACATCAGCGACAAAATTGAAAAAATCAGCGGCAATAAAGTAAAGCGCGTTTGCACCGTTAAAGTTGGCGTGGAAATCGAGCTGGCAAAAAAAATCGTGCGCCTCATCAAAGACAGCAAACTCAAAGTACAGGCCAGCATCCAAGGCGACACCGTGCGGGTATCCGGCAAAAATCGTGATGATTTACAAGAAGGCATCGCCTTCGTGCGCAAATCCATTACCGACTTCCCGCTGCAATATCAGAATTTTCGCGACTAAAAATCTTTGCACCCAAACTGGAATTTTTGCGACTGCGTGGCACGCTGCACGGTATAATGCGCGCCACAAAAAAAGTTTGTATTCTCCATACAAATATTCCGCACACTGCCCGGGTGGTGAAATTGGTAGACACAAGGGACTTAAAATCCCTCGGCTTGAAAAGGCTGTACCGGTTCGATTCCGGTTCCGGGCACCACCAGTTAGTTTTTTACAATCCAATAAAACCCACAAAACCCGCATAAATAAACGCTTGCAGGCTTTATTATTGTCCAATGTGATGCAGTAACTCGCCTTGTTACTGCTTTTCCTTTGGTGAGTTACTACATTTCACTTGAACAGTTACTGCAATGGCGCGACATAAAATCAAGGCGGCGATGTACCGCTTGAGTGATGGCGATGGGCTTTATTGACATTTACGGCGTTGGTTTATGCCGAGCGGAGCGCACCCTGAATGCGCCGCAAAGCAGCGTCCAGAAAGGACGAGAGACTAGCAAAACAGTGAAGCGGGGACGTAATGCATCAATTCATTTGTGGATTCAGTCACGCAGCATAAACACTTTGTCCTTCGCCCTGATAGCTTTGATAAACGTGCTCGAACACTGCCAAACATTTAGCTTCATAGATTTCTTTGGAATAGGCGCGTGGCAAACCTTCATCAAGCGCATTCTCAATTTCGATCTTCACGCGGGCACGGGTGGAAACTTTCTGCCGCCAGCCCAACACCAACAGCCCATGCACCTTTTCCAACAACTGGTGCGCGATTTTCTTCACCTCTTCGCGTTCCTCAGTGGTCAATTCCGGTGCAGGCCGGGTCAGGATGTCAAAGATGGTCAATTCCTCTTCTGACAGGTGCTCGCGCACATGGCGAGTCTGCTCGTCAGTCAGTATCTGTGACAGAGCCAACAGTTCCTTAAAAATCTCTTCGATGTTGCGACTGCCGGAGTTATAGCCTTCGATCAGCTCCTGAAATTTTTCCAGATAGTCGGCGCGGGTCGGATTGAGCCGAACCATGCGTTCCAGTTGCGCGCGTACCGCCGCCTTTAGCCGCTCCACATCGGTGTTGGTCGGTTTCTTGCTCTCGAAGCGTTTGCGCAGCGCCTCGAAATTGATCTTCGACAGATCGATCTGCCCGTAACCTTGAGTCGGTTGCCGCATCTTGAACGGCTCGGCAGCTATGGATTCATCCAGCAAGTTCTGTATGCCCTGCATGATGTGTGAAATATCCGGTGGGTCGGTCACGGTGCGAATGCAGTCGGCAATCGCGGCCAGACAACCACAACGTTGCGCAAATTCAATTGCCACCAGATCGGGCTTCACCGCCCGATACAAACTGCTGACCAGCCCCTCCAACACAAGAAAGTCGCGTTTTACCGTTTCCGGTGCCATCAGACGGTCAGCCGCCGCACTGATCGCACCAGCTTGGGCAAAATTGGCTGTTGGCTTGCTCTCGATTTCTGCCAGAGCAACGCCATGCTCCAAACAATACACGTTGGCATCATTCACGGCATAGCGCAGTTCATCCGCCAATGCCTTCTTATCCCGCACCGGCATCACACCGCCAGCACCCTTGCCGTAAATAGCCAGCGCTTTCTCCAATGAAGCGAACACGTTGGCGTAATCCACGATCAAGCCGCTGTGCTTGCCGGGGAATACGCGGTTTGCTCGTGCGATGGTTTGCATCAGCGAGTGGTTACGCATTGGCTTGTCGAGGTACACGGTAGAACAGCTCGGCGCATCGAAGCCGGTCAGCCACATCGCGCAGACGAACACCAGCCGCAGCGGATCGTTGGCATCCTTGAACTTATCGTCCAGTTTCTCCTCATTCATGCGCTTGCGGTGCGGCACGATATTGATGCCCAGCGTGGCCATCTGCTCAATCTCATTCTGCCCCGGCGACACCACCACCGCCATGTCTGTGTGGTCATCCTTCGGCCAATATTTGCGCACCTTGTCATACATGCGCAATGCGGTCGCCTTGTCTATGCACACCACCATCGCCTTGCCTTTAAAGCCTCGCCCCAAGAAATGCTGCACAATGTCCTGCGCTACTGTGTCCAGCCGGTCGTCGCGGGTAATCAAGTGATACTGCCGCCCCAACTCGCGCTCCAATTTTTTTTCGGCCTCATCGGATAAATCAGCGTTCTCGATCAACTCGTAAATTTCGTCGTTGAGATCGGGATTATCCAGATGTAATTCCGGCGTGCGGTTCTCGTAGAACAGCGGCACCGTCGCACCGTCCTCAACGGATTGCTGGAAGTCGTAGATTGAAACGTAATCGCCGAACACCTCGCGCGTACGCTCCTCTCCAGCGATCAGCGGTGTGCCAGTAAACGCAACGAACATCGCATTCGGCAAGGCCGCGCGCATGTTCATCGCCAATGTGTCGTACTGGCTGCGGTGCGCCTCGTCGGTCAGCACGATCACATCGCGCCGGTCGCACAGCATTTCTGCGGTCTGAAATTTGTGGATTAGGGTGAAGACGTAACGATTGTTGCCGGAGAGTAGTTCGCGCAATTGCGCTCCGCTTTGCGCGTGGCAGGCGGTCGCATCGCTGACCGCGCCGCAGGCAGCGAAGGTCTTGGCAATCTGGTCGTCCAACTCCACGCGGTCGGTGACGATCACAAACGTCCAGTTACCCGGAATCTTGCGCAGCACCTTCTGCGC
>JAKFXW010000074.1 GCA_021731185.1 Gallionellaceae bacterium | reverse complement strand
GCCCTGCGCATTCCCGGCACCAGCCTGACGCAGGCCATTGAGATGCAAATCGAATTGGAACGAACCATCAAGCAGTTTCCGGAAGTCGACCGGATTTTCGCCAAAATGGGCACCGCAGAAATCGCCACCGACCCGGTGCCGCCCAGCGTTGCCGACAACTTTGTCATGCTGAAACCGCAATCGGAATGGCCTGATCCAACACGCACTAAGGCCGATCTGGTCATTGCCATGCGAGCGGCGGTGGCCAAGGTGCCCGGCAATAACTACGAGTTTACCCAGCCGATCCAGATGCGCTTTAATGAACTGCTTTCCGGCGTGCGTAGTGACGTGGCGGTGAAGGTATTCGGCGACGACATGGACACGATGAATAACACCGCCGGGGAGATTGCGGAAGTGCTGGAGAAAGTGCCTGGTGCCGCCGATGTCAAGGTCGAACAAACCACCGGCTTGCCGATGCTGACGATTAAAATCGACCGCGAGAAGATCGCGCGCTTTGGCATCAATGTCGGTGATGTGCAGGAAGCGATCTCGATTGCCGTGGGTGGCCGGGAAGCTGGCGTGCTGTTCCAGGGCGACCGGCGCTTCGACATCATCGTGCGTCTGCCCGAGCGGTTGCGCAATGACATGGAGGCGATGAAACGGCTGCCTATCCGCCTGCCTGAAGATAGCCACGCCCGCCCTGCATATGTGCAACTGGGCGACGTGGCGACCTTCGAAGTCGCGCCAGGGCCTAACCAGATCAGCCGTGAAGACGGTAAGCGGCGCGTGGTGGTAACGGCCAACGTACGCGGACGGGATATCGGCTCTTTCGTGGCCGATGCCGAGCAGCAAATTCAGCAGGCGGTCAAGGTGCCGACGGGCTACTGGACTACCTGGGGCGGCACTTTTGAGCAATTGCAATCGGCGACCAAGCGTTTGCAGATCGTAGTTCCGGTCGCATTGCTGCTGGTGTTCATATTGTTGTTCGCGATGTTCAATAACGTGAAGGATGGCCTGCTGGTGTTCACTGGTGTGCCGTTCGCCCTGACTGGCGGTATTGTGGCGCTGTGGCTGCGCGACATTCCGCTGTCCATTTCGGCGGGGGTCGGTTTCATCGCGCTGTCGGGTGTCGCAGTACTTAACGGCCTGGTGATGATCGCCTTCATCCGCACCCTGCGCGAGGAAGGCAAGTCGCTGGATACGGCGATTCACGAAGGCGCGCTGACACGTCTGCGTCCGGTGCTGATGACCGCGCTGGTGGCATCGCTCGGTTTCATCCCCATGGCGATCGCCACCGGAACAGGAGCCGAGGTTCAGCGTCCGTTGGCGACGGTCGTCATCGGCGGCATTTTGTCTTCAACTGTATTGACGCTGCTGGTGCTGCCGATTTTGTATCGGCTGGCTCATCGGAAAGAAGAAGAGGTAGAAGTGCGACGTGTACTTGATTTGGGAGTTGAAACATGACCTGAACTTTGTCATAGGCCTTCTTATTGCGAAGAATCAAGATCGCCGATTACCGCACTCAAATCTGCCCATCACCCAGCACGGCAACCTCTTGGTTATCTTTCTTGACAGTAACATTGTCCAGACATAGCACTTGCTTTATAATCCGCGACCTTGCAGAGGGATAGCTCAGTTGGTTAGAGCGCCTCGTTGACATCGAGGAGGTCGCTGGTTCGAATCCAGTTCTCTCTACCAGTAAATTTTACGGTGCGGCTAGGCCGCATTTTGTGTTTTTAAGGTGTGAATTTTTCTAAAGTGTGAAAGCTGATATGCCCGTAATTACTTTACCTGATGGTTCGCAACGCACTTTCCCCCACCCGGTGACGGTTGCAGACGTGGCGCAAAATATAGGCGCTGGCTTGGCGCGTGCAGCGTTGGCAGGCAAGGTTAACGGGGCGGTCGTTGATACATCATATTTGCTGGATGAAGATACCAATTTATCTATTGTCACGGATAAGGATGCCGATGGTTTGGAGGTAATCCGTCATTCGACTGCGCATTTGATGGCGTATGCGGTGAAGGAATTATTTCCCGAGGCACAGGTGACCATCGGCCCAGTGATTGAGAATGGCTTCTACTATGATTTTTCTTATGCGCGTCCATTTACGCCGGAGGATTTGAACGCGATTGAGCAACGTATGAAGGAGCTGGCTAAGCGCGATTTGCCTGTTACCCGCCGCGTGGTGTCGCGTGACGAGGCAGTGACGTATTTCAAAAATTCAGGTGAGCATTACAAGGCCGAGATCATTGCTTCTATTCCAGCCGAGCAGGATGTATCGCTTTATTCCGAGGGTGAATTTACAGACCTTTGTCGCGGGCCGCATGTGCCGTCTACGGGCAAGCTCCGTGCGTTTAAGCTGATGAGTGTGGCAGGTGCGTATTGGCGCGGCGATCATCGCAATGAAATGTTGCAGCGCATTTACGGCACGGCCTGGGCGAATAAAGAAGATTTGGAAGCGTATCTGTATCGTCTGGAAGAAGCGGAGAAGCGCGATCACCGCAAATTGGCCAAGCAGTTAGGTTTGTTTCATATGCAGGAAGACGCGCCAGGCATGGTGTTCTGGCATCCGAATGGTTGGGTGGTGTGGCAGGTGGTGGAACAATATATGCGCGCCAAATTTTCTGAGTATGGGTATCAGGAAGTCCGCACGCCAACTGTGATGGATCGCACGCTGTGGGAAAAATCTGGGCATTGGGAAAACTATCGCGACAATATGTTTACCACGCATTCCGAAGCCCGCGATTTTGCGGTGAAGCCGATGAATTGCCCAGGGCATGTGCAGATTTTTAATCACGGCTTGCATAGCTATCGCGATTTGCCGATGCGTCTGGCGGAGTTTGGTTCTTGTCATCGCAATGAGCCATCTGGCTCACTGCATGGTTTGATGCGGGTGCGCGGATTTACCCAGGACGATGCACATATTTTTTGTACTGAGCAGCAGATCGAAAGTGAAGTGGCGAATTTTATAGTGATGCTGCAAAAAATTTATGCGGATTTTAGTTTTACAGATGTGCTAGTGAAGCTATCCACTCGCCCTGAAAAGCGCGTGGGATCAGATGAAACCTGGGATAAGGCCGAAGCTGGCTTAGCCGCAGCACTACAGAAACAAGGTTTGAAATATGATTTGCAGGCGGGTGAGGGCGCGTTTTACGGCCCCAAAATTGAATTTTCGTTGAAGGACACTTTGGGGCGTGTGTGGCAATGCGGCACGATTCAACTGGATTTTAATTTACCAGTACGCTTGGGCGCAGAATATGTCGACGAAGACAATACGCGCAAAGTGCCAGTGATGTTGCATCGTGCGATTCTAGGTTCGCTGGAGCGTTTTATTGGCATTCTCATCGAACATCACGCAGGTGCTTTCCCACTGTGGTTGGCTCCAGTGCAGATGGCCGTGCTGAATATTTCTCAGGCACAGGATGCCTATGCCACTCAAGTGGCTGCAACATTACGAGCTGCGGGCTTCCGTGTACAGCTGGATTTGCGTAATGAGAAAATTACCTATAAAATACGCGAACATAGCTTGCAGAAGTTACCCTATCAAATAATCGTTGGTGATAAGGAAATGGCTGCTGGCTTGGTTGCCGTGCGTACCCGCAAAGGTGAAGATCTGGGTCAGATTTCGATGGAGGCACTCTTGCAGCACCTCCATGCGGATTCGGCCTGATACCTAAAACTGCGTGGAATAGCACGGTTTAATTTTTATTGGAGGAATTGCAATAGCACAGGATAAAACACAACGCCTCAACGAGCAGATTACAGCACCGCAGGTGCGGCTGGTTGGAGTAAAAGGAGAGCCACTTGGTATCGTCACATCCGCAGAAGCACTGCGGCTGGCTGAAGAAGCTGATTTGGATTTAGTTGAAATTGCGCCCATGGCAGAACCACCCGTCTGCCGAATTATGGATATAGGCAAATTTCGATATGCTGAAAGTAAGAAGCAGCACGAAACCAAACTTAAACAAAAGCAGGTTCAGATTAAGGAAGTGAAATTTCGCCCAGGCACCGATGACGGCGATTTCAATATCAAGCTACGCAACTTGATTCGCTTTCTGGGAGAAGGAGACAAGACCAAAGTTACATTGCGCTTTCGCGGACGTGAAATTGCCCACCAAAGTATTGGTATGCAGGTAATGGAGCGAGTGCGGGTAGAGCTAGAAGAGCATGGCATGGTGGAGCAGTTCCCCAAAATGGAAGGGCGGCAGATGGTGATGGTATTAAGCCCTAAAAAGAAATAAGTTTCGTTGTGTACATAATGTAGTTGTAAGTGTGGCAGTAGTTTAAAAAGTGATTCCGGGTTTTTAAGTGCTTCTGTCAGAAGCCTCCCGTCGTCGTAAAATAATACGGAGTTGTTATGCCTAAAATGAAAACTAAAAGCGGTGCAAAAAAACGCTTTGTGGTTCGTGCAGGCGGAAGCGTTAAGCGTTCGCAAGCATTCAAGCGTCATATTTTGACCAAAAAGACCACCAAGACTAAACGTCAATTGCGTGGAACCACTGGCGTTCACGCCACCAATATGGCATCGGTGCGTGCCATGATGCCATACGCATAAGGAGCTGATATGTCTAGAGTTAAACGTGGTGTAACGGCGCGGGCGCGGCATAAGAAAATTCTGGCCTTGGCCAAAGGTTATCGCGGTCGCCGCAATAATGTATATAGAATAGCCAAAGAAGCGGTCATGAAGGCTGGCCAATACGCTTATCGCGATCGTCGTCAACGCAAGCGTCAATTCCGTACTTTGTGGATTGCGCGTATCAATGCTGCGGCGCGTGAACAAGGCTTAAGCTACAGTGTGTTTATGAATGGCCTGAAAAAAGCGGCAATTGAAATTGATCGCAAAGTACTGGCGGATATCGCCGTGTTTGACAAAGCTGCTTTCGCGCAGATTGTTGGGCAGGCAAAAGCCAGTCTCGGGGTTTAAGCCGTCATTTTGGGTATCCTGAAGGAGGCGTTTTGCGCCTCCTTTTTTATTGTGTGCCTTGTTGAATGTATCGTTAAAATCCATGCAAGATTTAGATCAAATATTCGAATCCGCATCGCGGGAGTTTGCCGCTGTTAAGCAGGCCGCCGAGCTGGAGCAGGTCAAGGCGCGTTATCTGGGCAAAGAAGGTCGGCTAACAGCTCTTTTGAAAAGCCTGGGTGGGCTGCCTGCCGAGGAGCGCCCTGCAGCGGGTGCGCGCATCAACCGCGTTAAACAAGCCATAGAAGAAGCCTTATCGCAGCGGCGTAATGCATTGCAGCAGGATCAATTGCAGCGCAAATTAGCGGCAGAGTTTCTGGATGTAACTTTACCCGGCCGGGGCTTCGGTTGTGGCGGGCTGCATCCGGTCACGCGTACCTTGGAGCGCATTGAGAATTTATTTCAATCACTGGGCTTTGCGGTCGCAACGGGGCCTGAGATAGAAAGTGATTTTTATAATTTCACTGCACTTAATATTCCTGAGAATCATCCGGCGCGTGCCATGCACGATACGTTTTATGTAGATGACAAGCATGTGTTGCGTACGCACACTTCACCCGTGCAGATTCGTTACATGGAAAATAACACGCCACCGCTCAAGATCATTGCGCCAGGCCGTGTGTATCGATGCGATTCGGATGTCACGCATTCGCCCATGTTTCATCAGGTGGAAGGTTTGTGGGTGGCAGAGGATGTTAATTTTGCGATTTTAAAAGGCTTGCTGGCAGATTTCATGCAAAATTTTTTCGAGCGCAATGATTTGAAAGTGCGTTTCCGTCCTTCTTTTTTTCCGTTCACCGAGCCATCCGCTGAAATGGATATTCAATGTGTGCAATGTAACGGCAAGGGTTGTCGCGTGTGTAGCCGTACCGGATGGCTGGAGGTGTTAGGCAGTGGCATGGTGCATCCCAATGTGCTTAAACATGTCAATATCGACAGTGAAAAATATCTGGGATTTGCATTTGGATTGGGTGTGGAGCGCTTGGCCATGTTGCGATATGGCGTAGCTGATTTGCGCCTGTTTTACGAAGGCGATTTACGCTTTCTGAAGCAATTTAATTAGCCCCCACGCTATGAACATAAATAGGAACATCAATTGAAATTTTCTGAAAATTGGTTGCGGACGTGGGTTAACCCTGATATGCCCAGTGCAGACTTGGCTCATGCCCTGACTATGGCGGGGCTGGAGGTCGAGTCATTAGAGCCTGCTGCACCGCAATTTAACAATGTAGTGGTGGGTAAAGTGCTGGAAGTCAAGACGCATCCCGATGCGGATCGGCTAAACGTGTGTCAGGTTGACATAGGCGAAGCGCAGCCATTGAGTATCGTGTGCGGTGCTAGCAATGTGGCAGTCGGTGTGAAAGTACCATGTGCACAAATTGGTGCGGTCTTACCAGGCGATCTAGTTATCAAACAAACCAGCGTACGTAATGTTGAATCATACGGCATGTTGTGTTCAGCCAAGGAATTAGGTTTAGCGACAATGAGCGAAGGTTTGTGGTTGCTGCCTGCGGATGCGCCAGTGGGCAGTAATCTGCGCGATTATCTGGAGTTGGATGACACCTTGTTCACCCTGAAACTCACGCCCAATCGCAGTGATTGCTTTAGTGTGGCGGGCATTGCGCGTGAAGTTGCGGCGATCACGGGCATTGCTTACGCTGCCCCCAGCGTTACGCCTAGCATCCCGACTCTGCATGAATCAATCAAATTAAAAATCGCAGAGCCTTCTGCTTGTCCTCTATATTGCGCACGTATTGTGCGAGGAGTTAACGCAGCAGCGGTCACACCTCTGTGGATGGCGCGCCGCTTGGAGCGTAGCGGTATTCGCAGCATCAATGCCGTGGTTGATATTACGAATTATGTGATGATTGAATTAGGTCAGCCATTACATGCGTTTGATCTTAGCAAAATTGCAGGCGGCATTACCGTGCGCTATGCCCGAGCAGATGAGCAATTGGAATTGCTGAATGGTCAAAATGCCCCACAAGGGGACAATGTAATTATGCAGGACGATATGCTGGTGATTGCGGATGAGAAAAACGCGCTGGCTTTAGCCGGAATTATGGGCGGAGCCGCCAGCGGCGTTCAGGTATCAACGCAGGATGTGCTATTGGAGAGTGCCTTTTTTACACCGGATGCCATTGCCGGAAAAGCGCGTCGCATAAACGCCAGCTCTGATTCATCACAGCGCTTTGAGCGTGGTGTCGATTTCGCCATGACACGTCCGGCATTGGAACGTGCGACACAATTATTACTGGAAATATGTGGCGGCCAAACCAGCGAAATAACTCAAGTGCTGGGACAATTACCCGCACGCGAAATCATCATATTGCGTGCAAGCCGCATTAAACGTGTGTTGGGCATGTCACTCACTAAAATTGAAATCGCTAATTTGTTAAAGCGGCTGAGTTTTAATTTCAAGCAGCAGGGTGATGATTTCCACGTCACCCCGCCCAGTTATCGTTTCGATATTTCGATTGAAGCTGATTTGATTGAAGAGATCGCGCGCATTTATGGTTATGACAATATCTTGCCTGCCTCACCGCTGGCGACGATGACTATGTTGCCGCAGCCTGAATCGCGAAGACCTGTCGCGCATTGTCGGCAAATAATGGTTGCGCGGGATTATCAGGAAACGATCAGCTATGCATTTCTGGATTTGCAAACTGAACAGGATATATGTGCGAATGACGCGCCGATTACACTTAAGAATCCTATTTCCAATCAACTGGCCGTGATGCGCAGCAGCTTGCTCGGCGGCTTGCTCGGTGCGTTACGGGTTAATTTGGCGCGCAAACAAGTGCGTGTACGACTGTTTGAATTGGGTGCGTGTTTTGAAAATGCAGGTCGCGTTCAGCATGAGAGGTTAGCCGGATTATGTTACGGTGCGGCGCTCCCTGAACAGTGGGGAGCAGAATCGCGCAATATTGATTTTTACGATGTGAAGGCTGATGTGGAAGCATTATTCGCGCCCAAGTTGCTAACATTTGTGGCGTTGCCCCATCCAGCTTCCCATCCTGGACGATCCGCACAAATCCAGTTGCATGGACTGCCTATAGGCTGGCTGGGTGAGCTACACCCCAAGTGGGTGCAACAGTATGACATGGTGCAAACCGCCGTTTGGTTTGAAGTGGACATGTCCGTTTTAGTACAGACTTCGCCGCCGCAGGCAAAGGAGATTTCAAAATTCCCTCCTGTGCGAAGGGATCTTGCATTTGTTATAGATGACAAGCTGCCTGTTCAAGTTTTGTTGGATGCGATGAATAATGAAAAGGCGTATTTTGTAATTGAGATTGCGTTGTTTGACGTATATCGTGGAAAAGGTGTTGAAGAAGGTAAAAAAAGCCTTGCATTCCGTGTGTTATTGCAAGATACTGAAAAAACTTTAACTGATTTTGAAATTGAAGCAAGCATCACGCGCCTGACGGATGTCTCGCAAAGACTGGGTGCGCAGTTACGTACTTAACTCAGAGGGATTTATGACATTGACTAAAGCAGAGTTGGCGGACTTAGTATCCGAAAAGGTGGGCTTGAACAAGCGGGAAGCCAAGGATATGGTGGAGTCGTATTTTGAAGAAATACGCGCTCAATTGGAGGCGGGTGAAAGTGTGAAGCTATCCAGCTTTGGTAATTTTCAACTGCGCGAGAAATCACAGCGCCCAGGTCGTAACCCAAAAACAGGCGAAGATATACCGATCACCGCAAGACGTGTAGTGACTTTCCATCCCAGCCAAAAACTGAAAACTTTGGTCGGAACAAGCTATCCGCCTGCCAAAAACAGGCTGCAATAAAACAACCCGTAGTTGTGGTAATTGTTACACATGGAAAACCGTAAGCCTGATTCTGAATTGCCAGCAATCCCGGCAAAGCGATATTTCACCATCGGTGAGGTGAGTGTGTTGTGTGGTGTTAAAGCGCATGTGCTGCGTTACTGGGAGCAGCCTGCTCCCAGTAACGC
>JAKFXW010000109.1 GCA_021731185.1 Gallionellaceae bacterium | reverse complement strand
CGTCACCACCGTGGCGGGTGAACGTGGTGCGGCGGATGCCGAGCGCGACATACGCGGCTTCGCCTTGAAGTTTTATACCGAAGAAGGTAATTGGGACATGGTCGGCAACAATACACCAGTATTCTTTTTGCGCGACCCGCTGAAGTTTCCAGACTTGAACCATGCCGTGAAGCGCGACCCCAAAACCAATATGCGGAGCGCGCAAAACAATTGGGATTTCTGGACATCGTTGCCGGAAGCGCTGCACCAAATCACCATCGTCATGAGTGATCGCGGCCTGCCCGCAAGCTATCGCCACATGCACGGTTTTGGTAGCCACGCTTTTAGTTTTATTAATGCTAAAAATGAACGTTACTGGGTGAAATTTCATTTCCGTTCGCAACAGGGCATCAAGAATTTAACCGATGCTGAAGCGCAAGAAATTGTGGGTAAAGACCGCGAAAGTCATCAGCGAGATTTGTTCGACAGCATTGAGCAAAGTGATTTTCCAAAGTGGAAACTGTTCGTGCAAATCATGTCGGAAAAAGATGCGTCCAAGACACCTTACAACCCATTTGATTTAACCAAAGTGTGGCCGCATGGTGACTACCCGCTCATCGAAGTGGGCGTGATGGAACTCAATCGCAATCCAGAAAACTTTTTTGCCGAGGTCGAGCAGTCTGCGTTTAATCCTGCGGCGGTCGTGCCAGGCATCAGCTTTTCGCCCGACAAAATGTTGCAAGCGCGCTTGTTTTCTTACGGCGATGCACAGCGTTACCGCTTAGGTGTAAATCATCACCAGATTCCGGTGAACGCGCCCCAATGCCCGTTCCACAGCTATCACCGCGATGGTGCGATGCGTACCGATGGCAATCATGGTGCGACGATAGGTTATGAGCCGAACAGCAAAGGTGAATGGCAAGAACAGCCGGATTTCTCCGAGCCGCCATTAGCGATTGAGGGCATGGCGGATCACTGGAATCATCGTGTGGATGAAGATTACTACTCGCAGCCGGGTAACTTGTTCCGCTTGATGACCAAGGCACAGCAACAAGTGCTGTTCGAGAATACCGCGCGCTCGGTGGGCGGTGCATCAGTGGAAGTGCAAAAACGGCATATCGCCAATTGCACTAAAGCCGATCCGGCATACGGCGCAGGGGTAGCCAAGGCGTTGGGGCTAAAGGTTTAATTTCAGGGGAAGTTTGATGCGAGAAAAACGCCTTGGAAGTTAATTCCCCTGAGGAATCAATTTATAGAGCGTTTTTTTGTAGCATACCTGTAGGGTTAACCCTACTTAAATCATCAAGATCGCTCAGGCTGATCACAAAAAATTTATAGGTGTCGGTGGGCTTGCTCAGCCCCACCATGCTGTTTCACCAGCCTATGTTCTTTTCGTTCTTTTCCTTGGGATTTTTTTATTTGTGGGGGTTTTATTGGGCGGAATTATTTTCATCCTCCGCATAATATTCCGCCACATGATGATGTCCAAACAGCGCGTAGCGAATAAGCATCGCGTTAGATTTACCCGGATTCAGCGTGTCGTAGATTTCATACACCAACGCATAGCACGACAACACCGCGCCACGCTGGCATTGCATCAATGAATTAAAAGGCTGCGCGATATATATTGGCGGAAGACAAAACCTTGACTATCATTCCCCCGTCGACTAGCATCGCATCAGTGTTGTGTTGTAACGGGTAATAAAATGAAGCTCAACAAACTATTTATTCTTGGATTTATTGGATGCCTTGCACTGGTGGTGCTGGTAGCTGAAGACGCGCTCGCAGCCCCACAAGGGGACAATGAAACGGTAATGGTAACTCAGCCGCAAGCTGAGATTGGCACTCTATCCAGTGAGAAAATTTCTGGCGAGCCAGCTTTAGAACCTGCATTTAAATTTAATCCAGAATTTACGTCCGATCTGGCAGCAGAACTGGCTGCGCCCCCTGTTCAAGAAGTACCAGAAGTCCCGCCAGTGCCACCAGTGCCACCAGTTCAACCAGCAATATTCAACACACCTGCAACTAGCGGGCTGCTGTCAAATAATTTTCCGCAAACTTTTTCCGATTCTTCCACGCCTAAACCTACATCGGAGGCAGTCGATGTTTGGCATCGTATTCGCGCAGGATATGACATGCAGGACTTCAATAGCCCGCTGATCGCCCAACATGAAAAATGGTACGCTAGCCGTCCCGATTATATTCAACGCATGACTGAACGTGGACGATTATATCTCCACTTTATTGTTGAAGAGGTAGAGCGGCGTGGAATGCCGATGGAAATTGCACTGCTGCCGATGATCGAAAGTGCCTTTTATCCGGGTGCTTATTCCACGGCGCGCGCCTCAGGTATCTGGCAATTTATACCATCCACTGGCAAAAAATTCGGCATGGAGCAAAACTGGTGGTATGACGGTCGGCGTGATGTAATCAGCGCGACCAATGGCGCACTTGATTATCTACAAAGCCTGCACGATATGTTTGGCGATTGGCAGCTAGCGTTAGCGGCCTACAATTCTGGCGAAGGAAGAGTCAAACGCGCCATCGCCCAAAACCGCAAACTGAAACGCGCGACCAACTATGCCAGCTTAAGTCTGCCCAAAGAAACTCGCCATTATTTGCCCAAGCTGTATGCGATTAAAAATATCATCACCCATCCGGAGCGGTATGGTTTGACGCTGCCAGATGTTCCCAATGAACCGTATTTTGCGGTGGTCACCACCGATCAGCATATGGATGTAGAGCTCGCAGCAAAATTTGCAGATGTATCTATAGAAGAATTTCGTGCACTCAACCCTGCGCATAATCGCCCAGTAATTTTGCAGGAACATGCTGAAGTCATCTTGCTGCCTGTAGAAAAGATAGAGACCTTCCGCAACAATCTTGCCAGTCATAGCCTGCCTTTGGTGACTTGGCACGCCTATAAAAGCAAAAAAGGGGAGCGCTTAAAGCAGCTTGCTGATCGTTTTAATTTGCCGCTGGATGAATTGCGTTCAATAAACGGCTTGCCGCGATATGCCACATTTAGCAGCGGTCAGGCATTGTTAGTGCCATTAAATGGTGCCGAAGCGCAAAATGAATTTGAAGCATTTAATACCCATCTGAAACCCTTTGACTTGTTGCTTGCAAATGCAATTCGGCATGTAGTGCGACGTGGCGACACTATGAGCGGTATCGCGCAACGCTACCGTGTGAGCTTAAGAAAATTACAAAGCTGGAATAGAGGTGTGAAAATATTGCGACCGGGGCAACGTATTTATGTGGTGCAGCCTAATACCGTGCGCGCGAAAACCGGACAACCAGATAGCGATCTTCGCCAAGCTAAGCCAATTAAAAGAACTAGCACTAATCTGCCCAAGCGCTTATAAACTGATCTGCCACAACTTTTTATAAGCAGCTGGGAGCCCAGCCAGCTTTAACCCTGCTTTGCCTTTTCTGTAGTTTCTAAATAACAATGTACCTGTCGTGTGTCGCTCACATGCGTTGCTTCCGGGTAATCCGCACGGCACACATTCATTGCATGGGGACACCGTGGATGAAAGTAGCAACCCTGTGGTGGGTTAGTAGGCGAGGGCATTTCTCCTTCCAGCCGAACCGTCTCTATCCCACAAGGGGACAATGTCCCTGATCCATCAATGTGCGGCACAGCTGAAATCAGTGCCCGTGTATAAGGATGGCGCGGTGCGCGCATGACCTCGGCCACTGTACCGCGCTCTACAATGCGCCCCAAATACATCACGCATACTTCATGTGCCAAATATTCCACCACGGCTAGATTGTGCGAAATGAATAAATAACTCAAGCCCAATTCCTGTTGCAAAGTTTTTAGCAAATTTAAAATCTGCGCCTGCACCGATACATCCAACGCGCTGGTTGGCTCATCGCAAATCAGCAAGCTGGGGTTTACGGCCAGTGCTCTGGCAATGGCAATGCGCTGTCGTTGGCCACCTGAAAATTCATGTGGGTAACGCCACTTGGAGGTTTGTGCCAAGCCAACTTGATCCAGCAGTTCGTCTATGCGCTGTTGCCGTTCCGTGCTGTTTTTTCCAATGGACAGCACGTCCATGCCTTCTTGCAAAATCTCTGCGACACGCATTTTAGGATTGAGCGAAGCATAAGGGTCTTGAAAAATCATTTGCATTCCCGCCCGCTGTACGCGTAATTGTTGTGCCCCCAAGCCCACCAGATCATTACCCGCGAAACGCACGCTGCCTGCCGTTGGCTGTACCAATTGTAATAATGCTTTGCCGACCGTGGTTTTCCCGCAGCCTGATTCCCCAACCAGAGCCAGTGTACGCCCTGCAGCAATAGCCAGTGACACGCCGTCTACCGCTTTAACGTATCCCACCGTGCGCTGCAAGATTCCCTTGTAAATAGGAAAGTGAACGCGTAAATTTTCAACTTGCAGCAAATAATTTGTCGATGAATGCTGCGGATGAACACCGTCAGACATTGTCCCCTTGTGGGATGAACCCTGCTCGGCTTGTGATGCTGAAATTCCGGGCGGCTGTCTTGTTGTACTCACCTCATTGGTATCGTAAAGATGACACCTGACTCCTTGCTTGTTTGGCAATATTGTCCAGCCCGGCATCTCCGCGTGACAGCGTGCCCAGGCTTGATCGCAGCGCGGCGCAAAACGACAGCCGACTCCTGTGCTGCCCAGTGCGGGTACGCTGCCGCTGATCGCTGCGAGTGCGTGTCCGGCACTGCTCGCGTGGGGCAATGCGGCAAATAATTTTTGTGTGTAGGGGTGCGCAGGATGGGCGAATAATTGCGCGCGAGGCGCTTGCTCGACAATTTGTCCGGCGTACATTACCGCTACTTGGTGCGCTATTTGTGCGACCACACCCAGATCATGTGTGATGAGTAAGATTGACATGCCGGATTGTTGTTGTGTGTTACGCAGCAATTGCAACACTTGTGCTTGTATTGTTACATCCAGTGCAGTGGTTGGTTCATCTGCGATGAGTAATTTGGGTTGGCCTGCCAAGGCCATCGCGATCATCACACGCTGCTTCATGCCACCGGAAAGTTGAAAAGGATAGGCGCGCAAGCGTCGTTGCACATCGGATAATCCCACCTGCTCCAGTAATTCGGCGCAGCGTGCCTCGGCCATTGCACCGTGCATATCCTGATGTAATGCCAGTGCCTCGGCGATTTGCGTGCCGACAGTCATCACTGGATTTAAACTCAAACCTGGTTCCTGGAAAATCATTGCCATCCGCCCGCCGCGAATGCGCCGCATGTCACGCTCTGGCAGCGTTAGAATATTTTCGTTGGCAAGGTGCACCTCACCTTGTTTCAGATGAACACCATCCGGCAATAATCGCATTAGGGACAGGGCGGTCATGGATTTGCCGCAGCCTGATTCGCCGAGCAATGCAAAAGTTTCGCCCTCAGCAATGTCGAATGAAATGTCGTCAACAATTGCAGTGCCTGAATTGAGCGCGGTAACTAAAGCTTGAACAGACAATAAGTTATTCACGATTGATTATAATTTCGAGCACTCAACATCTAATTTTTGTGACTGAGGCGTGGATCAAACGCATCGCGCACCACATCAGCAAATAAATTTGCGGCCAGCACCAGTACCAGCATAAAACCGAATGCCGCTGCCAGTGTCCACCACACTATCGGTTCGCGTCCCATCTCCAAGCGCGCTGCATTTATCAAAGTACCAAAACTCATCGTGCTGGGATCCACCCCTACACCAACATATGACAGCACGGCCTCAGCCAGCACCAGCCCGCTGAAATCCATTACCATGGCTATTAGAACGATGTGCATGACATTCGGCATAATATGTTGCGTGATAATACGTGGGGATGAAACGCCAAAGGACTGTGCGGCTTGAATGTATTCCAGCTCGCGCAGCTTGAGTGTCTCGCCGCGCAGCAATCGGCACAGCCCGGTCCAACTGGTTAAACCCAATATTAGACACAGTGAAAGCAGGCGCACATCGGCGCGCGCAGCAGAAGTTTCAAACCATTCCGGATGCATTTCTATCGTGACCTGCATCATCAGCACCGCCGCTGCAATCAGCAATACGCTGGGAATAGAGCTGAGTACGGTATAAATATATTGAATGATGTCGTCTACCCAACCACGAAAATATCCCGCTGCCACACCCAGCAGCAGCGCAAAGGGTAACGTTACCAATGTGGTAATCGTGCCTATCACTAAGCCTGTGCGTATGCTTTTCAATGCGAGATATAACACATCCTGCCCGACCTTATCCGTGCCCAGTACGTGGTATGACGCGGCAAGATTAGCAACTGCGCCAAAGAATGTCGCGAGCAGCAAAGTGGTAATGAGCAATGCTTTGCGTGGACTATCCGTGATTTTTGGAAGTGGCAAATGGTCTCCTCGCTGACGCAAGAACAGTATCCACACTGCAGCAATGAGCAGCACGCCCAGCAGCAATCCAGCCAATGCACCGTACACTGCTTTTTGCACCACGTCGCCTAGCCAATCGCGCTCTATATTCTGCAAGTGTGCGCCGCCGAAACGCAGCCTTGGATGGTCGCGCAGAATTTCCCCCCCCGGCGTTTCCATGCTTTCCTTGGCATATAAATATACGGCCATCGGTGCGGAATAAGTTTTCTCGGTGCGATTTTTCAGGCCGCTGGCCAGCGCATCAAAGGCGCTCACCACTTCTGCGGAATACACCGTTTGGCCGTTATTTTTATCAGGTAATGCGATGCGATAATGTAAAGAATCCAGCAGACCGACCATTATAAATAATGACAGTATCAGTAGCGACACCATACCCATGCTGCTTGTCGCGACGCGTTGCCAGGGCAGCATCAGGTGCGGCCATTTTCTGATGTGCCAAGCCCCTGCAAGTATTGTTGCCAGCAGCAGAAAAATCATGGCATCGGTCCACAGCACGACGGGCATCATTGTAATCTCACCCGTGGATCAACCAGCGTGTAGGAAATATCGGTGAGAACCAATCCCACGATATACAACACCGATCCCAGAAAAACCATGGCACGTACCACGCCAAAATCCTGCGCGTTAATGGCATCGATGGTGTAGCTGCCCAAACCGGGAATGCCAAAAAATGATTCGGTCAACAGGCTGCCCATAAACAACAGTGGGATGACCACCACCACGCCAGTTAATATAGGAATCATGGCATTCTTCAGCACATGACCAAACAGCACGCGCAACTCAGATAATCCTTTTGCTCGTGCAGTACGCACATAATCTTTGTTGATTTCTTCCAGAAAAATTGTTCGATACCAGCGACCGCTCGCGCCAATGCCGCTTACCACGCCGATCAATACTGGTAGGAGAATAAATTTGATACTATCTGCACCGCCCACGTAGCCGGAGATCGGCACCCAATGCCATAATTTTCCCGCTAAAAACTGTCCACCAATAATATAAAACAAACCAGAAACGGACATTAGAAACACGCACAAAGCCACGCCCAGCGTGTCCAGAGCCGTGCCGCGAAACAAGGTCATAAACAAGGCAAAGGTAATATACAACAGCAGACCCACCACAAAGGTCGGTAGCGCAATGGCCAGGCTGGGCAACATGCGCGTTTGAATTTCACGTGCAATATTGCGACCATCATTCGCGTAACCAAAATCAAAAACAAACATTCGCACCGATTTTTCGAAGAAAACCGTATCACTGATTTTGCTCATTCCTGCCGCCTGCGTGTTCAACATCAGTGGCTTGTCATAGCCTTGCTGCTGCTTCCATTTTTCAATCGCCTCGGGCGTAACCCGCTTCATGCCCAACTGCATGCGCGCCATATCATCCGGCGTATTCACCACAAAAAATAAAAAGAAAGTCAGCAGATTCACGCCGATTAAAACCGGAAAGGCGTACAAAATTCGGCGGATTAAATAAGCGATCATTTAGAAAGTAGGCGGAGAATTCAAGTGCACGGGCAACAGTTTAACCTATGACTAAAGCAAGTGGTTAATCTGGAAAATGCAGAATCGATTCAATAACCAACCGCAACAATTAATGTTTAGTAGCGGATTTAGCGAGTTCCATATACAGCTCGCTGTAAACCGTTACCGGTGCTCGAAATCAGAGCGACTGGCGCAAGCTGGAATGTAGCCCAGTATGAACGGCAGAAAGACGGCTTATTCCAATTTCTGATAAACAGGAGCACAAGGCGGCAAGGATGAGGCGACGGTGCGTGGTTGTTGCCGATTCATCGGCTGTACAACCACGGTCTACCCCTTGCGGGTACACTGTGATCGTTTTTATCGGGAATTGGAATTACGATAGCGTGGTGGCTGAATCTTTTTAGCAGGACTTAGGATGAACAATAAGGAAGGCAAAGTGTGTGTGTTGCGATGACAGCTAGAATTCATTACTATGTCATGCATGAATGATAAAACCGTAAAAACTGAAATATTTTCTGGGCAAGTTGCACCCAGCAATCTTTCTGAGGCTCAGGAAAAAGCGCTTGATCTCATCAAAAGAGGCATTCAACTTGAAGAGATGAAAGGCGTGGTGCAGGAGCACCTGAAAACCATCGAGCAGTTGCGTCAGAGCCTGAAGCAGGAAAAGGAAAAAGTTGCCGTGCTGGAGGTGAAGGACGCGGCGCGCGCGGCGCTGGAAGCCAAGGTAAAAGAATTAACCGAAGTGCTTAGCAAAATTTCAGGTATTGCTGCTGTGGAAAGAACGAACTGATACAGTTTTAACCTGATTTTTTAACCTGCTTCAAGCCGCATTTCTAAGTTACTCGGTTTCATTCACAGTTTCATTCCCCCCATTTCATTGTGCCGCTTTATTTCATCGTGCATAGGTCACTCGATTTAAGTGCCACCCGGCTACAGCATTTTTTTAACTGATACAATTTTTCCAGCGCATCTTTCGGACTCATATCGTCCGGCTGTAATTCACCTAATAATTGCATTGCCGGGTGTGCTTCGGGCGCAGGAATTTTGGACGC
>JAKFXW010000108.1 GCA_021731185.1 Gallionellaceae bacterium | reverse complement strand
CCTTATTACTCAAAGCGGATGTAACAGCGAATAATGACGAAGATAAGGCATTATTAAAACGCTTTGGTTTATTCGGCCCGCCAGGAATATTATTTTTCGACGCGCAAGGACGCGAGCAAATTAAACACCGCGTCATTGGCTTTCAAAATGCTGCACAATTTTTAACGTCACTCGAACAAGCTGGCTTGTAATCATATTGAGGGTAAGTCAGACATTCCCTACAGAATTTTCTTCCCCCATCAAATATCGTGAACGCTACAAAAATAAAAATAGGGTTCATCGGCCTGGGCATCATGGGCAAACCAATGGCGATTAACTTGTGCAAGGCTGGCTATCCCCTGTGGGTATATGCGCGCCGCAAGGAGTCTATGCAACCGTTGATTGATATGGGTGCAACCGCTTGCTCCAGCCTGCGCGAATTGGCTCGCCAAGTTGAGGTCATTATCTTGGTTGTGTCCGACACACCTGATGTGGAACATCTTGTATTGGGTGAAATTATGTTGCATACCCTGCCTGGCAGTGTGGTGGTCGACATGAGCACTATCTCGCCGATTGCCACACGCGCCATAGCAAAAACGCTGCACGCACGCAGTATCGAAATGCTGGATGCGCCCGTATCTGGCGGCGAAGTCGGAGCAATCAATGCGACACTGTCTATTATGGTGGGCGGTAAGGCTTCCGTGTTTGCGCGCATCAAACCATTATTTGAAGTGCTGGGAAAAAATATCGTGCATGTCGGCAAGCATGGCGCGGGTCAGGTTGCGAAATCCTGCAATCAAATTGTGGCGGGCATGACCATACAGGCAATCGCTGAAGCACTTACTTTCGCCAGTAAAAGCGGCGTTGATCCTGCTAAAGTACGAGAGGCACTGATGGGTGGATTCGCCGCCAGTAAAATTCTGGAAGTGCATGGCAAACGTATGTTGAATGAAGACTTCAAGCCTGGCTTTAAAGCACAGTTGCACCAAAAAGATATTGCAATCGTCATGCAAACTGCAAAGGAATTGGGTATTACGCTACCTGGCGCAACGCATCTGATGGATAGCCTGAATGCTGCCGTGGATGCGGGTTATGGTGAAATGGATTCCTCTGCAATTATTAAAGTGATAGCCCAAATGAACCAAGCACCCGATGTTGTGCCACCAACTTAAATTATAATGTCGCATCAAATTATCACCGCCCTCGCTATTCCACAAAAAAATAAATTTACACCTTAATAAAATGAACATGCCTGCCCCATTACGCATCGCAAAAAACTCTCACCTCGACGTTATGTTGTTGCCGCAAATGGCCAATCGACATGGCTTAATTACCGGCGCAACCGGCACAGGCAAGACCGTTACCCTGCAAACATTAGCTGAATCTTTTAGCGATATAGGCGTGCCGATTTTTTTGTCGGATATTAAAGGTGATCTGTCCGGTTTATCCAAGATCGGCGGAGGCAATGCCAAAGTACAGGCGCGTATTGAGCAACTTAAACTGACTGACTTTGAACATCGCGCTTACCCGGTGGCATTCTGGGATGTGTTTGGAGAAATGGGGCATCCGCTGCGCGCTACCATTTCCGACATGGGGCCATTGTTGCTAGGACGCATGTTGAATCTGAATGATGTGCAACAAGGCGTGCTGTCGCTGGTTTTTAAAATTGCAGATGATCAGGGCATGTTGCTGCTGGACTTTAAAGACTTGCGCGCGATGGTGCGACATGTTGGCGATAACGCCCGTGATTTTACTACTGAATACGGTAATGTTTCCACGGCCAGCATAGGCGCGATTCAACGCGGGTTGCTGGAAATGGAAGAACAGGGTGCGGAGAAATTTTTCGGTGAACCTATGCTGAACATTGATGATCTCATGCAAACCGACAGCAAGGGCAAAGGCATCATCAATATTTTGGCGGCAGATAAAGTGATGACTTCGCCCAAAGTGTATTCCACGTTAATGCTGTGGTTGCTGGCAGAATTGTTTGAAAATATGCCGGAAGCGGGCGATCTTGAAAAACCTAAACTGGTATTCTTTTTTGATGAAGCGCACTTGTTATTTGACAATGCGCCCGCTGCACTGCTGGGTAAAATCGAGCAGGTGGTGCGGCTGATCCGTTCCAAAGGCGTGGGGGTTTATTTTGTCACGCAAAATCCCGCCGACGTGCCTGATAAAGTACTAAGCCAGCTTGGCAATCGCGTGCAACACGCCTTGCGCGCCTTTTCGCCACAAGATCAAAAAGCCGTGCGCGCTGCCGCACAAACCATGCGCGACAATTCACAGTTGGACGAGGAAACCATCATCACAGAACTGGAGGTGGGTGAAGTGCTAGCTTCTATGCTGGATGAAAAGGGTCGCCCCAGCGTCGTGGAGCGCGCCTTTATTATTCCGCCTAAAGCACAGATTGGCCCAATTACTGCTGATGAACGGCAAAAAGTTATTCACTCATCTTTACTTGCTGGGCATTATGAAAAAGCCGTGGATCATGAATCCGCCTATGAAATGATCGCTACGCGCACGCAACAAAAACAGACCGAAGTGGCTGCCCAAACGGCCAGTAAACAAGCTGCAGAAGAAACAGAATCTGGCGGCATGTTGGGTGGTTTGTTCGGCGGTGGAAAAGGTTCACATCGCCAAGGGGTGGGCGAGGCAATGGCGAAAAGTGTGGTGCGCACGATAGGCTCAGAAGTTGGCAGACAAATTATTCGTGGCGTACTTGGTTCAATTCTAGGCGGTCGCCGTTAACCCCTTGTTTACAGCATATATTAAGATCGATACAAAATTTCAGACTTGCGACAGTGACTAATTCCATTTCCCGATAAAAACAACATTAATGCTTTGCGTAGGTTGGGTTACGGCTATGCCTAACCCAACACTTTTTAACGGAAAATAGAATAACAGGTAAGTCGTCCCCCAAAAAAACGTGGTCAGATCCACATTGCGACTGGCAGCAAGTTCAATTTTGGAGTGGGGAAAGACGGCAGCGGGTGCGCGGCGCAGACAACTTTTTCAGCTTTTGCGTACGACTATAACCAACCATTTTGTAACCGTCTTTTAGTTGCTTGGTGAGGTGAGATGGCTAGTAGTTATACCAGTTGTTTCACTCACTTGCCCTTCGGCTATGCTTTTCCCATCCCAAGACACTAACCTCCCTCAGGTGTTGCGGTTGGTTATTGAGCACGCCGTTCGTATCCATTATTGAAATTGAAATCGACCTCACCTAGGGGCGTTATCAAAAAAAGGGGGGCGGCTAACGCATAGAATGTTAGCCGCCCCCCCACTCACAATCCAACAAGGCTCTTTTGAGCGAAGCCGAAGGTCTCACTACGAGTGAAAGATCTATTTAGCGCTGCCTAAAGTCGTATGTTTATTACGGCTGGAGAAACCTAATATCCTATAAACAGGACACCAATTATAAAGTGACGAGAGCAGTAAAAGAACGCCTGCCACCCCCAACCACCAACTGTAGTAAACAGCCGCCGCAAACAAAAGGCATGTGCCTATACTCATTCGAATAAAACTGTCAACTGTCCCAACATTCATTTTCATCATTAACACTCCTAAAATTAATTACTAATTCTGCATTATGCTATGTGGTTGGTGCAGTCAAAATTAACCCTGCCCAATTAGATTACCCTAATTATACCTCTCAGACTAGAAAGAAATTCTCACACCCAAGTGTGCGCTTTTTTCATCCAGCATATCGGGGCTATTCTCCACGCCGAAGCGTATGTTGCGATAACCAACATAAGCTACAGCATGTTTGATGATTTCATATTCTACACTTACACCACCGTGCACAAAAAAATCTGCACCGCCAAAAGAGACAATCTTGGGAGCCACATAAACAAGCCCGACCAAGCCTATGCGTCGATTGGCAAATGGGGTAGAGCGTATTTTACCACCCAGTGCCAGCGCCAAGGAGAAATCCCCGCTCAAAGCCGCTACCGTTTTAAGACCCACACCCAGAGAGGTGTTCGATGATTTGCTCAGATCACTCATTACCAGCAAACCTAAGTCGCCTAGCACATTATTTTTATTGTCATATAAGAAGCCCGCATGTAGCTCGGCTTTACCTTCTTCACTGTACCCGACAGGAGCGATGTATTGAAACTGCGCGGTGTTGTTATTCAGATTTACATCAATCGAATCAGCCATGACAGGCGCGCAAAAAATCAGCAAAGCTACAAAAGTAGAACAGCGTAACATCATGAACTTTACTCCTTAAAAATAAGTTATAACTATTAAATTACCACTTTAATTATAACCATTAAACTGCCACTGTAAACCGTACCCACAAGCGGGTGAATTGTAACAGGTGAATAGCTTGTCCCCAACTAGAATGTCTTCCCTCAATACACATTACGCTGATGGTTAAATTCCAAATACTCGCTGGTGCAACAATTATTAACGGCATTAACAGCGAGCTGTCGCATATGGTTCGACCAAGCTCTCCCAAACAAAGCCGAATAACTGACCACGAACGGAAGGCTGATTCAATGTTTCCGCTGATTCAACATTTCCTTAGTCAGCCAACCGCTAACCGCCACAACGAAGTGATCTCGGCAGCACGGGCAGCGTGCAGTGGGTCAGTCGTGTCAGCTATCTTGGGGTGATGCGGCTGCACATCTAAGCGCGCCAGCACTTTTAATCCAGCAGCGTTTATTGTAGCGAGCAATTCATTTCGTGTACGCAGCCCCAGGTGTTCCGCAATGTTGGACAAGATCAACCAACCCTCGCCACCCGGCTCCAAATGGGCTGCCAAGCCATGCAAAAACCCGCGCAGCATCCGACTGTCCGGATCGAAAATGGCATGTTCGATGGGGGAATTGGGGCGCGCCGGAATCCACGGGGGATTGCACACAATGAGCTGGGCTTTTCCTGCAGGAAATAAATCTGCCTGTACGATTTGCACTTGGGTATTTAATCCCAGGCGCGTGAGATTTTCCTGGGCGCACACAATCACACGCGGGTCTTGTTCAGTGGCAATGACTCGCTGCACCCCGCGTCGCGCCAATATCGCAGCCAGCACGCCGGTCCCCGTGCCAATATCAAATGCAAGTTTTGGTATAGGGAAAGCGGGGGGCAGCGGCGCGTTGTGTACCAACTCTACATACTCGCCACGCACGGGCGAAAATACACCGTAGTGGGGATAAATGCGCCCAACCTGCTGCTCCACCACTTGCTCACCATCCTGCCCGCCTAAATTGAGCGCAGTAATCACCACTCCCTTTTTGCGCCATTCATGCGCGCCGATTATTCCTAACAACTCACGCAAAGCAAGCACAGAATTTTCAGTACCCAAACCGTATGCTTCGATGCAAGCCTGCCGCACATCCGGCGCACGGTTTAAGATAATAGAAAAATCACTCGCTAAGGGAATTAAAATCATCGCCAAAATACGCGCGCGTTGTGATTGCGCTTGACGATGCAAATGAAAATTTTCACTGGGAATGGCAGAAGTTTTATGCGGCTTTTTATCCGCACGCCGTGCCAGCGCCTGCAACAACTGCTTCGCGTTTTGAAAATCACCGCGCCACAACAAGGCCGTGCCTTCGCAAGCCAGGCGATAAGCCACGTCGGCTTTCATCGTGTCATCTGCAATAATTATTTTTTTAGGCGGTGGCAAACCACTTTCAGAACGCCAGTTCGCAGAACGTACTGCACCCGCTTCCAGCCAATGGGTCGTAGCGTGCTCACTCACCCGATGACCCGCATATCCATACAAAACATCTGCCGCATCAATTCACCCAACGAACAAAACGAAACCGCGCGAATTGTAACAGGCGCAAGCCCCATCGCTCGGCAGACATTTTGTTCTCTTTCAACCCAGATTAAACTATATCTACCATTCGATTAGAACCTATGACGGATACCAACTTGATAGAATTTAACAGTTGCACCTGCCGCTACTGGGTAGAAGGCATCAGTAGAATCGTCGCTACCCATTTTGCTGTTCGCATCATTGGCAGTGTGTGAAATCGAGGTATACAAATTAGTCCGCTTGGACAAAGGATATGTATAGCCAAGCGCACTGTGGTTTGCATTAGCATTTGATGCATTCTCATCGGCATAGCGAATGTACTTGGCGAGGACAGAGCCTGCACCAACAGGAATAGACAAACCCAACAACCATACGCGCACATCTATTGCCGCAGCTGCAACGCCGTCATCTTTGATGGTGGAGTAGCCAGCATGCGCTTTTACTACGTCGAAATCATAGGTGCCGGCTAACAAAGTACTTTTCCTCGCATTGTCGCCAGTAGCATTCTGTCTGTCAGAGTAAGCTAGTGTTGCGAATACTGGACCTGCATTGTAGGCACCAGAGGAGGCAAAGAAACGGTGAGCGGTAGTGTTGCCAGTGATTTCACCAGCACCGTAAAATACATTGCCTGTGAATCCACTCAGATCATTGGTAGCGTAACTGACCGAATTGTTTACACGGCTAGGGCCGCCGAAAAAGTGCGCAGCACCGAAAGACGAGCCTCCAGAACCAGCAGTCCCTGTTGTCAGGCCAGTACCAAACGGGTCAAAGTTATCAACGGCGATAAAGCCTGGTGCGTATTGGCGGCCGAAACTGATGGAGCCGAGGTTATCCGACGACAAGCCAACCCAAGCTTGACGACCAAACGGCAGACCACCTTGAGTCGCTTGACCTGTATCTACATTAACGCCCATTTCCAATAGGAAATTGACTTTCAAGCCGTCGCTCAGGTCTTCAGTGCCTTTGAAACCCAGACGTGAACCAGATTGCATGCCGCTGTCCAGGGCCAGAGTAGAACCAGTTGCTTGTCCAGTATCTTGATGTTGCACCGCCATATCTACTACACCGTAGATAGTAATGTTAGATTGCGCTTGCGCTGTACCAGTAGCGGCTATGCTGGGTAGACGAGGCGGAGCCAGTGACTGAGTATCATTAGATTGCGCTTGCGCTGTACCAGCGGCGGCGAGCAGGCTGCGGTTGTTGCGGCTGAGTCTTTGGGTAACATTAGATTGCGCTTGCGCTGTACCAGCGGCGGTAACTGCACTCAATACTGCCAAAGCTAAAAGTGATTTTTTCATGAATATTTTTAAGGATAAGAATAAGTAAGGATATAAGGATATAAGGATAGGAAATTCAACCGCACAAGTCAAACAAAACTTCCCCTACCCCCCATCAATCCGATTTCCATCGTCAAAATCAAGACAGATTCCACACTTCGCCCATTCACATGGCAAAAATCAAATAAACCCTATCAAGCTGTTGGTTGAACCTACCCGTCAAACCAAGGATAATCGCGCACGCTGATTTGTTTGTAAGTCTATGACCGACTACCTGCTTATGGGCATAGTGACTACGTTTGTGTTAACGCTGGCCTCGGGCACACGCTATTTAATACACCAATATTTACTCGAAAAGGCAATCCGTTGATCGAAAAAATTATTGAAACAATTGATGCCATTTTGCCGCAAACACAATGCAGGCAGTGCACCTTCCCTGGCTGCAGGCCTTATGCCACAGCCATTGCAGAAGGTCGTGCAGATATTAATCAGTGCCCCCCGGGCGGCGAAGAAGGGATACGCAAGCTGGCAGATTTGCTTGGCATTGCTTTCAAGCCTTTTGCTGCTGATGTCGTGTTGCCAGTGAAATCCGTTGCGCTTATTGATGAAAGTACATGTATCGGTTGCGCCTTATGCATTGAGGCCTGTCCGGTGGATGCCATTGTTGGTGCGGCGAAGCAGATGCATACCGTGATTTCGACTGAATGCACTGGCTGTGTATTGTGTATTGCGCCATGTCCGGTGGATTGCATCAGCATGATTCCGATAGAGGAAAGCAAGGTGGAACACCTCTCCCATCCCGATATACATCCCGCAATGAAAGAAGCGAAAGCAGATATTGCACGCCGACGTTATGAATTTCGCTTGTCGCGTATTAAACAGGAGGCGCGGGAAAAAACTGAGCGACTGACTGAGCATGAAAAATTAATCCATAAAATGTCATTCTAAAATTGCGGATAAAAACACTTGCGGTGTCTGGAAAAAAGAGTGGCGTAATGAAAAATAAGTGAGATAAGTGATGCTGGAATTATTAGCCCAAGCTGCCAATAAAACTGCCGCTAAATTATTTTTATTCGCCGTGATCGGCATCGGAATTTTAGCCTATGTTTTTGAGCAAACCCGTGAGCACATCGCGCAAAGTATTCATACCAAAAAATGAATCTAGTCACGCAAATCGTGCCGCGCGCGAAGTTTGATAACGATCTACTAGCCTACACACTGACCCTGCCGCCTAACGCCCAGCTTGGCACCGATCAACCCTCTACAGTCTACCGTGCCCGACTACAAGGTACACCTTCGATGGTGATATTAGAAGCGGTTGCGCCAGATGGCTATAGTGGGAAAATTCGCATAATCGTCGGCGTAGTGCAACTGCTGAGCTTGTGTCCGTTGTTGGCGGTGAGCAATTCCGTAGCTAATGCGGTTAAGCCACTACTCTGGTGATGATGCTCAGCGGTGCTGCGACTGCAAAAGACTGGGGGATTACGGTGACTCTTAACTGAGTGCGCTTATTGCGCGGGAGACACCAAAACTTTCCAGATTCATTGTCCCCTTGTGGGGCATTCATCTGGAAGACTTTCAATTCAAACTCCTTAAACCAGACAAACAGAAAGACTATGGATCAACCGCCTGAGTTAAATCAAGCAGGCGTTGTATCCACAGTCTTCCTCCCCCGATCAGTTCGGCTTGCTGATGCCTGGCGTAGGAAACGGCCAAGTAGTGGCCGGACGCACAGGAGCTGGTGCTGATGGGGCTGGCGCGGAAGGTGTAGAAGAACCCATGCCTGCTGGTCTGCTGACGAATGCGGATGTCGGCTTTTTAGCGGGCGATGATTTCTTAGCTACGGCCTTTTTGGCAGGTGCTGCTTTTTTAGCTGGAGCCGATTTTTTGGCTGCCGCTTTTTT
>JAKFXW010000106.1 GCA_021731185.1 Gallionellaceae bacterium | reverse complement strand
AAAGCCGAGATAACCGACTGCGCCCGCGTAGATGCTGCGTTTGGAAGGTTCCAGCTCGGCGATAATTTCCATCGCGCGCACTTTGGGTGCGCCGCTCACCGTGCCTGCTGGGAAGGTGGCTTTGAGTACGTCTATCGCATCTAAACCAAATTTTAATTTCGCTTCTACGTTGGACACGATGTGCATGACATGCGAGTAACGCTCGATGACCATTTTTTCGGTGAGCTTGACTGTGCCACTTTGTGCGACGCGCCCAATATCATTGCGGCCTAAATCGATCAGCATTAAATGCTCAGCCAATTCTTTGGGATCGGCTAATAATTCCTGCGCTAATTCGGCATCATGCTGCGGCGTTTTGCCGCGTGGGCGTGTGCCAGCAATGGGGCGCACGGTAACGGTTTCACCTTCCAGGCGCACTAAAATTTCTGGTGATGCGCCGACTACATGATGGTCGCCCATATCGTAATAAAACATATACGGCGAAGGATTAATAGAGCGCAGCGCACGATACAGATTGATCGGCGCAGCGGGGAAAGGTTGGCTTATGCGCTGCGACGGCACGACTTGCATGATGTCGCCCTCGAAGATATAACGCTTGGCTTTTTCCACGGCGAGTTTGTAAGCCACTTCGCCAAATTCAGACACCGCTTCTTCTTTTGGGAACACTGGGGAGGCTGGAATAGTTACCGGCAAGCGTAGCGCTTGCATCAGTTCATCTAAGCGTTGCCGTGCTATTGCGTAAGCATTTTTTTGCTGCGGATTGGCATAGACGATGAAGGTGAGTTTGCCGGAAAGGTTGTCCACCACAGCCAGTTGCTCGGTCAGCATGAGCAGAATATCCGGTGTGCCGATTATGTCTGGTTTATCCAAATGCGCCAGGCGCGGCTCGATGTAACGCACCGTGTCGTAGCCGAAATAACCAGCCAGGCCGCCAATAAAACGCGGTAAACCAGACAGCGGCGCAACTTTGAATTGCGCTTGATAGTGCTTGATAAATTCCAGCGGATTCACCGCGTCATAAGCGCTTTCGCCATTGGGCGTGTTGAGCGTGATGTGCTTACCGCGCACCGTCAGGCGTGTATCGCTGGGCAGGCCAATAAACGAATAACGACCAAAACGCTCGCCACCCTGCACCGATTCCAGCAAATACGAAAAAGGTTGATTGGCTAATTTGAGGTAGAGCGATAGCGGGGTGTCGAGGTCCGCAAAGGTATCTATGACCAGCGGGATGCGGTTGTAGCCTTGCTCGGCCAAGTGGTTAAACTCTTCTTCGTTGATGGGATGCGACATGAAAATCTCCGGTGTTTAATCATAGGGACGTATGGCATACGTCCTTAATTATCAGGCGAGGGCGTATGCCATACGCCCTTACAATCGTATCAGCACCCTCGCCAATAATTTGATAGACACAGAAGGTTATTCATATCAGTCATTCGATTAAGCTCGTTTAATTAATTTCATCACATCCCGCAAGGTTGGAATCACCGCATCTAAATCCAGCGTTTCGACTGGTTCGCCGTGATTGTAGCCATACGGCACACACACCACCGGACAGCCTGCGGCACGCGCCGCCGTGGTGTCGCTTAATGAATCGCCAATCAGCAGTAATTTTTCAACTGGCACATCAAAAAATTTGGCAGCATGTAACAGCGGCATCGGGTGCGGCTTTTTTTCCGGCAGGGTATCACCTGCCAATACGATCTCAAAATATTTCGCCAAGCCCACGCCTTTAAGTAACGGTTCGGTGTAGCGAGCCACTTTGTTGGTGATGCAGCCCAATCGGAAACCCGCTGCTTGCATGGCATTCAGCCCGTCTATCACGCCATCAAACGGTTTGCTTTGCAATAATAATGCGGTGTAATGCTTTTCAAAAACGGGCAAGGCTTTCTCGAACAACGCTGCGTCCGGCTCGGCATGCATGTCGCCCGTCAACGCACGTTTAACCAGCCACACAATGCCATTGCCAATATAGCTCATCAACAAATCTTGCGACACAGCCGGGCGACCCATGTCGCACAACATACGATTAGCGGATTCAGCAAGTTCGGGCGCGGTGTGCAGCAGCGTGCCGTCCAGATCAATCAGTAGCGCAGAAACGGGGAGCGGGAATTGCACCTGCGACGTTATTTTTTGCGGCATTATTTTTTCATGCCCGTTAATTTTTCGTTCCATCTGTTATTTCTCGTCTCAATTATTTTTTAACCGTCGCCAGTTGCGCACGCAAGGCTGCGATGATGGAGTCATACCGATGCGGATCAGTATCTTTGCCAGCGCCATATACAGCAGAACCTGCCACAAAGGTATCTGCACCCGCCGCTGCGATTTCAGCGATGTTGGCCGTGTTCACGCCGCCATCAATTTCCAGCATGATGTCGCGTCCACTATCGTTAATTTTTTGCCGCGCCAGACGCAATTTAGCTAACGCTTCAGGAATGAATTTTTGACCGCCAAAACCAGGGTTCACCGACATTATCAAAATCAAATCGATCTTATCCATCACATGATCCAAAAAGCTTAACGGAGTCGCCGGATTAAACACTAGACCAGCTTTACAGCCATTCTCACGAATTAAACTGAGCGTGCGGTCGATGTGCTCTGAAGCCTCGGGGTGAAAAGAAATAATGTTAGCTCCCGCTTTTGCGAAATCTGGAATGATGCGATCCACGGGTTTCACCATCAGATGCACATCAATCACCGCCGTGGTCACTGGACGTATCGCGGAGCAGATCAAAGGGCCGATGGTCAGGTTGGGCACATAATGATTGTCCATTACATCAAAGTGAATAATGTCTGCGCCCGAAGCGATGACATTACTGACCTCTTCGCCGAGTTTGGCAAAATTGGCGGAAAGAATACTGGGTGCGATTTTGTACATGGCCGAGCCTTTCAAGGTTATAAATTCAATCGCGTATTCTACCTGAAACCGGATTGCGGAATAATCGCTCCCGGCTTGAGCTACGTCGCCCCACAAGGGGACAATGTGATAATTGATAGGCCGTGTTGCATTGCGTCCTCACAAATAAAAACCCCCGGAAGTTTTCCGGGGGTTACAGGTAAATCTCAGATCAAGTCATATTGCTGAGAAGGTAAAGCCTTAATTATGTCCCGCGCGTTCACCTGTTTCCGAACGCTCTGCACGTGCACCCCGATCCTCGCGACCTGAATGATCAGGACGATCTGCCTTTTCACGATGACCAGAACGATCCCCATCGCGACCAGAACGATCTCCATCGCGATCTGAGTGATTGCGTCCGTGATTGCGTCCGTGATTGCGGCCACGATCAGAAGCGTTGTCAGATTTTGACCCTGAAGCACCTGGTTGAGAATCATCCACGCTACCATCACCGCGTAGTTTGGGTGTTGCCGGAGTCGCCGGGGTTGCCCTAGTTGCAGGGGTTGCGCCAGGCTGCGTGTCATCTACACTGCCATCGCCGCGTAGCTTAGGTGTTGCAGGGGTTGCCGGAGTCGCAGGGGTTGCCGGAGTTGCCCCGGGCTGAGTGTCATCTACACTGCCGTCGCCACGCAGCTCGACCGCTTGTGCATTTGCATCGGTTATAGCAACCAGGGGAGTCAAGCCCACCAGTGCCATACCCAGGATCATCATTGTTACTGCTTTTTGATTAAACATTTTTTAAGCCTCCATTAGTTATGTTCGACATCTATTGACCCGTATCTATTAACTTCAGGGTTAATCATCCCCCCCTCCTTACGGTCTTCTCTGTGTGCTAGGACACAGAGCGCGTTTTATTTAGGGGAAACGCTATTGCCACTTGCTTACTGTCGAAAAAATCATGCGTTAAGAGCTGACACTTCGACACTTTACGTGCAATAATTTCCCACGCAACCAAAATATACGTGGTATTTTTTCCCACGTCAAGATATAATTCGCCCATGGATAAAATTTCACAGAATACGTCGACCACGCCTCCCCCCGCTTTGGTGAGAGCGTTGTTGCATGCATTGCGTCCGCTAATAAGGCTGTTGTTGAGTTATGGCGTGACCTACCCGTATTTAGCCAATCAGCTAAAAACCTTATATTTGAATGTGGCTACCCATGAATTTCAATTACCAGATAAAACGCAGACGGCCAGCCGTTTAAGTTTGCTCACGGGTTTACACCGCAAAGATATAAAACGGTTAGCTGATAACATAGTGACCGCAGATAACGTCGCGCCAGCAGCCATTTCGCTGGGGGCTACGCTGATTGCGCGATGGAGTGCGGATCCCGATTATGTTGATGAACAGGGGCAGCCACTGCACCTTTCGCGATTTGCCACCGGGAGCGAGCGGGTTTCTTTTGAGTCACTGGTGACCGGGGTGAATAAAGACATTAGACCACGTCCTGTACTGGATGAGTGGCTGCGGCTGGGTATTGTACAACTGGATCAAAATAATCGAGTCCGCCTGAATACCGCAGCATTTATCCCGACTCAAGATCTGGATGAAATGGCATTTTATTTTGGTCAGAATATTCATGACCATCTCGCAGCGACCGCGCATAACTTATTACACGACGGACCACCCTTTTTGGAGCGCAGCGTTTATTACAATAATTTGACTCCCGAATCGATAGCAAAATTAAACGAGCTAACGCGCACGTTGGGTACGCGTGCATTGTTAGCGGTTAACCGTCAGGCATTGGAGTTAGAGCGGCTGGATCAAGGCAAAGCCGAGGCAAATCAGCGCATGAATTTTGGAATTTATTTTTTTAGCGCGCCGTCCGCGCCGCATCCGACTGATACTGCGTCGGTTGACGAGAATAAAAAGTCATAATGTATAAATTAACCCACCTGCCGCAACTTGTTATAGTTGTTATAGCAATACTGCTGCTCGGCATGATGCCGTTAGCTTTGGCTGGTAATTTGTGCGGCGCAAATAAAACTGATGGCACGAGCGGCATAGGTGGCACGGGCAATAGCTCCTCCTCAGCCACATGTTCATCGAATAAGCCCGAGGGCGGTATAGGTGGCACAGGAATCACCAGTATCGGAATTATCGGCACCATTACGGAATTTGGCAGCATTTGGGTGAACGGTATCCGCGTGCAGTATCACTCGGGTACGCCCGTGCAAATGCGCGGTGCAAGTATCACTGCCGACCAACTCACTTTGGGGCAAGTGGTTGCAGTTGAAGCCACAGGTTCTGAAACCGCCATGCAGGCACAGCACATCAATGTGCAATATGCGGTGATCGGCCCCATTGCAAAAATAGATCGGACACACAATCTAATAACTGTATTAAACCAAACGATACGCGTGTCCCTTGAGACATATACCGCCGGCATAGAAAACTTGAAGATCGGTGACCCCGTGCAAATCAGCGGGCTACGCGCAACAGGCGACATCATTATCGCTTCGCGAATTGATCCTGCCGCGCACGGTGTAGCAGAAGTCATGGGGCGAGTCGATCAACTTACCGATGACGGTTTCAATATGCCCAGCTTGTCCAATATGCCCGGTTTGTCAGTCAGCGCATTTCCTCAGAATGGATTAGTGGTCGGTAGCGAAGTGCGCGTGACTGGCAGGTGGGATGGCAAAAGACTGCACGCCCAGCAAATCAAACGTGAACCCGCGCTCCCATTTGAGGGTAAGCATGAACATCTTTCTTTGCAAGGTTACGTGTCTGCATCTGATGCATCGGGTCGTATTCGTCTGGGCGCAGTTGAAATTGAAGTGCCAAAAAATATTATTGCCCGGGATGGTGTGGGAATCGAGTTTACCGAGTTAGCTGAAAAACGTATCCAAGTTCGCGCACGCATTGATGCTAATCGTCGTGTAATAGCCGAGCGTATCAAGCTGGATAGGCCAGATACAAAGCATGAGCGTAGCGATATAGACAAAAAATCTGGTAAGGCCACGAAAAAAAATGAAGACAGGGACGAGCACGGGGATCGAGTGAGAAGGCTGGAACGACCAGAGCGCGCGGATCGACACGAAAGAATAGAGCAACCCGAACGTATAGAGCAACCCGAAAAGGATTAATTTTATTTAATGGAGAAATATAAAGTGCAACACTTATCTGTAGTCAAACCTAAAGCATCTCGCACATTTGTTGCACCTCATGCGTTATTTATTTTATGTTTTTGTTTGTTGTTGGGTGGCCCAGTTTATGCCGCCGACACGGTCACGGTTAGTTCCGGCGTAGATTACAGCACGGGTGATTATGGGCAGGTGGATAACACCAATATACTGGTTGTACCCTTCAGTATCCGCTACAGAACAGATGCTTGGACATACAAATTGGCGACGGCTTATCTGTATATTGAGGAGGGGGCGGGTGGAGTTTTAATTGGTGGCGATTTTATTACCAACAAAACGGGGCAAAATAATTTGAGCGGCATGGGCGATCTTATTGCGAGCGCCCGATACAGGTTTGACACCATGACCAATTTGGATACAGAGTTTAACTTGACCGGAAAAGTAAAACTGGCCACAGCAGATGAGACTAAAGGCTTAGGAACTGGCTCGAATGATTACACGGTTGAGTTGGGTGTATACCAACCGCTTATTAATAACGTGGACATGTTTGGTAGCCTGGGGTATCGCATCAAGGGCGACTTGCCGCAAACCAAACTTAATAACGTGTGGCTGGGATCAGTCGGCTTGTCGTTTCCGTGGGATGAGGATACGAGATTCGGCTTGATTTACGATTTCCGTCAATCTGCGATTACAGGCGGCCCTGCCATCCGCGAAATTAATCCCTATTGGGATTGGAAAATTGATAAGAACCGGTCAATGAATACCTATGGTGTGTTTGGATTATCCGACGGCAGCCCCAATTTCGGAGCAGGCGTGCAGGTTTCATATAGCTATTAATTAGTGGTACTACCATGTTGTGGTATAACACGGATCGCTTATAGGTCGGTGATAAAGTGGTTCTATGCTTAAGCTACGTCACGGCAACAAAAGGCAGAAATGGATTCTCCTTCTGACTTCATAGCACCCCCCCAATCTTTACAGGAAAACCATGTCGGTCTGATGAAGGTGCAGATCGATTCTGAAACGGGTCGAGAAATGATCACGCGCCAGTTTGCGACGGTGGAATCAATGTTTGGCATACGACCTTTCACGCGCTTTTAGCTCGTAGAAAGTCGGTGTCCCCTTGTGGGCCAACTTGCGTGGCAACAAGCGCCTGCATCGTTTTACGCTACACGGAAAAATGAAGTTGATGGGCAATGGAAGTTGTACTGCATGATGCCTAATATCGAGCAGTTTGCGAATCATGGTTATGCGAGATAAAAAGGCTGGGGAAAGACATACTCGCTTCTGTATCGCACAGATAGGCTTGCAGCGTGTGTTGTTTGGGCTTTAGCCCATTACAACCACGGCGTACCCCTTTGCGGGTACAAGGTTTGTCGGGCTTGCAGTGAAAATATTTTAGAAACTCGGGAATCCGAAAATGAAAACAACGGTTTGGTTTGAAAAAAATCCACCTAAAGCTGAGCCAAGTGTTTGGAATGGGGTTTTTCTACAGCGTCGTTATGGAACAAGATATGCCTCATAGCATCACCTTAATCACCACCATTGCCGCCAGCCTCGGGCTTGCCCTGATCATGGGTCTCATCGCCAGCCGGCTGAAGCTGCCGCCGATCGTTGGCTACCTGATTGCCGGTATCCTGCTCGGCCCTGCCACGCCGGGTTTTGTGGCTGACATCGAACTGTCGGGTCAACTGGCCGAGATCGGCGTCATCCTGCTGATGTTCGGTGTGGGGCTGCACTTCTCCCTTGATGACCTGCTGGCGGTGCGTCGCATCGCCGTGCCCGGCGCAATCGTTCAGATCGCGGTAGCGACGGCTCTCGGTATGGGCGTCGCCACCCTCTGGGGTTGGAGCCTGGGTGCAAGCCTGGTGTTTGGTCTGTCCCTTTCCGTGGCAAGCACAGTCGTGCTCATCAGGGCACTGGAGCAGCGCGGCCTGCTCCAGTCCGTCAACGGCCGGATCGCGGTCGGCTGGCTGATCGTCGAGGATTTGGCGATGGTTCTGGTGCTGGTGTTGCTGCCCCCGCTGGCCGGATGGCTGGGTGGCAGCAGCGGTGAGCTTGCCGCAAAAGGAAGCGACTGGGGGCTGCTGGAAACGCTCATGATCGCCCTCGGGAAGATATCGATCTTCGTCGCCCTCATGCTGGTGGTAGGTCGACGGGTGTTCCCGTGGCTGCTCGGCTACGTTGCCTCCACCGGCTCACGCGAGCTGTTCACCTTGAGCGTGATTGCGGTGGCGGTCGGCATCGCCTACGGCTCCGCGCAACTGTTCGGCGTCTCCTTCGCGCTCGGTGCTTTCCTGGCAGGCATGGTCATGCGAGAGTCCCATCTCAGCCACCGGGCTGCTGAAGAATCGCTGCCGCTCAGAGATGCATTTTCGGTTCTGTTCTTCGTCTCGGTGGGCATGCTGTTCGATCCGGATGTCTTGTTACAACTGCCGCTGCAAGTGCTCGCCGTGGTCGCGATCATCGTCGTTGGCAAAACGCTGGCCGCCTTTTTGCTCGTTCTTGCCTTCCGTTATCCGCTCAACACGGCGCTCACGGTGTCGGCAAGCCTGGCGCAGATCGGCGAGTTCTCGTTCATCCTGGCGGGGCTCGGGGTTGCCCTCGGACTCCTGCCGCGAGAGGGCATGAGTCTCATTCTGGCGGGGGCGCTGATCTCGATCTCGCTCAACCATCTGCTGTTCCTGGCAGTCGAACCCGCGCAGGCCTGGATACGCTCGCGCTCGAAGCTCGCCCGCGCCCTGGAGCGCCCCGATGATCCCTTGGCGGAGTTGCCTGCGGCGGCCGAGTCGCACGAGGTTACGGGCCATGTGGTGCTGGTCGGCTATGGCCGCGTCGGCCGCCGTATCGGCGAGACGCTGGCCGCACACGGGCTGGTGTACGTGGTGGCGGAGCAGAATCGTGAACTGGTCGAGACCTTGCGCGAACGTGGAATCCATGCCGTCGCGGGCGATGCCTCAAACCCGGCCGTTTTAATTCAAGCGCATAT
>JAKFXW010000103.1 GCA_021731185.1 Gallionellaceae bacterium | reverse complement strand
TGCCCATGCCGATGCGCCCATCACCGTCGCCCACTACTGTCAGCGCAGCAAAACCCATGATGCGGCCACCCTTCACAACTTTAGTCACGCGATTGACCGAGATCATTTTTTCGATCAGGCCGTCTCCGCGCTCTTCAGCTTGTTGTCCTTTTCCTTGCATCTTAGCCATTATTCACTCCCAACTAGAACTGCAGACCATGTTCACGCGCTGAATCTGCCAGCGCCTTTACACGACCATGATATTTATAGCCAGAACGATCAAATGCCACTTCGACAACGCCAGCACTCTTCGCCTTCTCGGCAATACGTTTACCCACCAATACCGCAGCAGCGATATTGCCACCATTCGCCACGTCTTTTTTTAGATCAGCCTCAACTGTAGAGGCACTAGCCAAAACTTGGTCTCCCGATGCAGAAATAATCTGCGCATAAATATGCAAGTTGCTGCGGCTGATAACTAAACGAACTGCCTTTTGTCCAGCAATTTTTGCACGGGTTTTGCGTGCTCTGCGCTGGCGTGCATCATTCTTGGAAAACATGGTCACCTCAATTATTTTTTCTGCCGTAATTATTTCTGCTGCAATTATTTTTTCTTGGTTTCTTTCAACTTCACAACCTCTTCAGCATAGCGCACACCCTTACCCTTGTAAGGCTCAGGCGAACGGAATGCCCGTATCTCGGCAGCCACCTGTCCCACCTGCTGCTTATTCGTGCTCTTCAGTAAAATTTCGGTCTGTGACGGTGTCTCAACCTTCACGCCCTGCGGCATCTGGTAAGAGACCGGATGCGAAAATCCCAAGGTCAAGTTCAGCGTCTGCCCAGCAGCTTGCGCGCGATAGCCCACGCCCACCAAAGTCAGCTTACGTTCAAAACCCTTGCTCACCCCTTGCACCATATTCGCCAGCAGTGCGCGCATGGTGCCGGACATGGCATTCGATTTCATGGACTCGTCCATTGCAATACATTGCAAATGATCCCCTTCCAGCTTGACAACAACGTCGCCATTCAGTGGTTGTGTCAATGTACCTAACGGGCCTTTGATTGCAACTTGATTAGCAGCGATGGAAGCATTTACACCAGCAGGTAAAGCTATGGGGTTTCTGGCAACTCTAGACATATTAACCTCGTTACGCGACAACGCACAAAACTTCGCCACCAATTCCATTAGCGCGTGCTTTGCGATCCGCCATTAAACCTTTGGACGTTGAAACAATAGCCACACCCAATCCATTCATCACTTTGGGTATGTCATTGCAGCTCTTGTAAACCCGCAAACTGGGACGACTAACGCGCTGTATAGTCTCAATAACAGGGCGGCCCGCATAGTATTTAAGCCCAATCTCCAGCGTCGGCTTGCCTTCATTATGGGTAACTGCAAAACCTTCAATATAACCCTCGTCTTGCAACACCTTTGATATCGCGACTTTCAGCTTGGAAGAAGGCATAACAACTGTCAGCTTCTGCGCCATCTGTGCGTTTCTGATACGTGTCAACATATCGGAGATCGGATCACTCATACTCATAAATTTCTCCTACCAACTTGCCTTGATTACGCCAGGAACCTCACCACGCATAATATATTCGCGCAGCTTAGTACGACCCAGACCAAATTTACTAAACACGCCACGCCCACGACCCGTTAATGTGCAGCGATTACGCAACCGCACTGGGCTGGCATTGCGCGGCAACGCTTGCAGCTTTTGGCGCGCCACATAGCGATCCTCTGCACTCAACTTCATGTCAGCAATCAGCGCAATTAAATCAGCGCGCTTGCCAGCATATTTTTTAACGGTTTCGCGACGCTTCAAGTCACGATTAATAACAGACATTTTTGCCATTTTATCCTCAGCCCTTCAGTGGGAATTTAAATGCAAGCAACAAAGCACGCGCTTCTTCATCAGTTTTAGCGGTGGTCGTAATTGTAATGTTCATACCGCGCAGCGCATCAATTTTATCGTATTCAATTTCCGGGAATATGATTTGCTCTTTAACGCCCATGTTGTAGTTACCACGACCGTCGAAAGACTTGCCCGACATTCCGCGAAAATCTCGGATACGAGGAATTGCTACAGTCACCAGACGATCCAGAAATTCATACATGTGTGAGCGACGCAAAGTGACTTTGCAGCCTACTGGGTAATTTTCACGAATCTTAAATCCAGCAATTGATTTTTTTGACTTGGTCACCACTGGCTTTTGTCCGGAAATTTTTTGCATATCCGCCACGGCATGCTCCATCACCTTTTTATCAGCAACCGCTTCGCCCACGCCCATGTTCAGTGTAATTTTCTGAATGTATGGCACTTCCATGACGGACTTGTAGCCAAACTTTTTCATCATATCAGGCACTACCGTGCCTTTATAAAATTCATATAAACGAGCCATGCTCAAATACTCCCTTATGCGCCGATTACTTCGCCGTTAGATTTAAAAACGCGAACTTTTTTACCATCGCTCAGCGTTTTAATCCCAACACGATCAGCTTTTTTAGTCGCTTGGTTATAGATAGCCACATTAGAAGCGTGAATAGGCATCTCCTGCGAGATAATACCGCCGGTCAAACCCTTTACCGGATTAGGCTTCTGATGTTTTTTAACTTTATTTACGCCACTCACCAGCAAGCGATCTCCCAGCACGCGCACCACATTGCCGCGATTGCCTTTGTCTTTTCCAGTGATGATGATCACATCATCATTTTTTTTAATTTTCAGCACGATTATTTTCTGCCTCGATTGTGTCAACAATATTTTTCAACTAGTTCAACTTAAAGCTTTTAGCTACACTAACTTAAAGAACTTCAGGTGCGAGTGAAACAATTTTCATAAATCGCTCGGTACGTAATTCACGGGTGACCGGGCCGAATATGCGCGTTCCAATTGGTTCGAGCTTGGCATTCAGCAATACCGCTGCGTTACCGTCAAACTTGATTAAGGAGCCGTCAGCACGACGCACACCCTTCGCAGTTCTCACCACCACCGCGCTATGCACTTCGCCCTTTTTCACACGCGAACGTGGCGCAGCATCTCTAATGCTCACCTTAATAACATCGCCTATGCCCGCATAACGACGTTTGGAGCCACCGAGAACCTTGATACACATAACAGAGCGTGCACCAGTATTATCAGCAACAGTTAAAACCGATTGCATTTGTATCATTTATATTTTCCTTCCAACTTTATCCGCTTTGTGCGGCCAGTCTTGGAACCCGTTCGGGTTAATTTTGCAACCCAATATCTGGGCTAATCTTGCGGTGTCCCACAAGGGGACAATGTATTTTTTAAGTCTACCCGCAGTTAACAGCGGAGAAACGAAGCCGCGCACTATAGTGAAACTTGAGTGTAAGCGCAAGTCTTATGTGCGCTCAAACCATTTATTTATCAAACCGCCTGGGACTTATCTATTCGCTTAACTACACGCCAACTCTTGGTCTTAGCCAATGGACGGCACTCTTCAATTGCGACCATATCACCCGCATGAAACTCGTTATTCTCATCATGGGCATGATACTTTTTTGATACCGACATTACTTTACCCAACAGTGGATGCTTGATTTTTCGCTCAACCAATACTGTGACAGTTTTATTCATTTTGTCGCTGACCACCGTGCCTGTCAGTGTGCGCTGCTTTTTTTCTGTTGCACTCATGCCTGCGTACCCTTTTCAGTCAATATAGTCTTCACACGCGCTATGTCGCGACGCACTTTGCTCAACTGGCTATTATTGGTTAACTGCTGCGTAGCAATCTGTGTACGCAGACCAAATTGAGCGCGAGATAATGATAATAACTCTTGCTCCAGATCTGCGGGTGACTTGGCTCTTAATTCGCTTGCTTTCATGCTTATGCCCCTACCTGCCTAATTACAAATGAGGTCGCGATGGGCAGCTTGGCCGAAGCCAAACGAAACGCTTCACGCGCGATCACCTCGTCCACACCATCCATCTCATACAGCATTTTTCCTGGTTGAATCTCCGCCACATAATATTCCGGATTACCTTTACCATTGCCCATACGAACTTCAGCAGGCTTTTGCGAAATCGGCTTGTCAGGGAATATGCGTATCCAAATTCTTCCACCGCGCTTAATATGCCGCGTCATGGCGCGACGAGCCGCTTCAATCTGACGCGCTGTTAAACGACCGCGAGCCATTGCCTTGAGGCCAAACTCACCAAAGCTCACTTTGTTGCCGCGAGTTGCAATACCAGTATTGCGCCCCTTCTGCTCTTTACGATACTTTCTCTTAGCTGGTTGCAGCATGTTTTGCTCCCGACTTTCTTGGTTTTGATTCTGGCTCAGCCGCAGCTGGAGCAGAAGCCTCAACTACACCAGTATGCTCACCCTTATAAACCCACACCTTAACGCCAATGATGCCGTAAGTTGTCTTGGCTTCAGCAGTGCCGTAATCGATATTGGCGCGCAGGGTATGCAATGGCACACGCCCTTCGCGATACCACTCGGTACGAGCAATTTCAATTCCGTTCAAACGCCCAGCACTCATAATTTTGATACCTTGCGCGCCTAGGCGCATGGCATTTTGCATGGCACGTTTCATTGCACGACGAAACATAATGCGCTTTTCCAACTGCGATGTGATGCTCTCGGCGATCAGCTGTGCATCAATTTCTGGCTTACGGACTTCTTCAATATTCAACGCCACATCCGGCAAACCCATGCGTTTTTTCAATTCTGTACGGATAAACTCGATGTCCTCGCCTTTTTTTCCTATCACCACCCCTGGTCGTGCGGTGTAAATAGTAATTTTTGCATTCTTGGCCGGACGCTCAATCACAATTTTAGAAATACCTGCGCCGTATAATTTCTTTTTCAGATACTCGCGCACTTCGATATCTTTAAGCAGCATGCCCGAAAAAGCCTTGCTGTTGGCATACCAAGTGGATGACCAGTTTTTTTGTACGCTCAATCGAAAACCGATTGGATGAATTTTCTGTCCCATATCTGCTTTAACTCCCGACGACAATCGTTATATGGCAGGTTTGCTTCTCTATCTTGTTGCCGCGACCTTTAGCACGAGGAATCATCCGCTTCAATGACTGCCCCCTATCTACATAAATGGTTGACACTCGCAACTCGTCAATATCCGCGCCATCATTATGCTCGGCATTGGCAATGGCTGACTCCAGGCCTTTTTTGATAATGACAGCCGCCTTCTTAGGACTAAACGTCAGAAGGTTCAAAGCTTTATCCACGGCCATGCCGCGAATTTGATCCGCCACCAAGCGACCTTTTTGTGCCGACAGGCGAACACCTTTAACTACTGCTGTGCTCATTCACCTCTCCTTATTTTTTGACCACTGCTTTTTTATCAGCAGCATGTCCTTTGAAAGTGCGAGTCAATGAAAACTCACCCAGCTTATGCCCCACCATATTTTCCGAAATGTAAACTGGAATGTGTTGCTTGCCGTTATGCACCGCAATGGTTAACCCAACAAATTCTGGCAACACGGTAGAACGTCTAGACCATGTTTTTACCGGGCGCTTATCACTCGTCGCACGCACTGCCTCCACCTTTTTCAACAGGTGAGCATCAGCGAATGGACCTTTTTTAATGGAACGTGCCATATTTCCTACCCCTTAAACCTGAAAACGACGGCGAACAATCATGTTGCTGGTACGCTTGTTACGGCGCGTGCGGAAGCCTTTTGCTGGAACGCCCCACGGACTCACGGGGTTACGACCAGCAGCAGTTTTTCCTTCACCGCCACCATGCGGATGGTCGACTGGGTTCATTGCCACGCCGCGCACAGTAGGCCGAACGCCGCGCCAACGCATTGCGCCAGCCTTGCCGATTGAACGCAGGTTATGCTCAGAATTACTCACCTCACCGATGGTAGCCTTACAGTCAACGTGTACTTTTCTAATCTCACCTGAGCGTAAACGCAACTGTGCATACGCACCTTCGCGCGCCAAAAGCTGCACCGAGGTTCCTGCCGAACGCGCTAATTGCGCGCCTTTACCAGGCAGCATTTCAATACAGTGAACAGTTGAACCAACTGGCACATTGCGTAGCGGCAATGTATTACCCGCCTTGATTGGTGCTTCCGAGCCACTCATCAATTGCGCGCCTACCGCCACACCCTTGGGCGCAATAATGTATCTACGCTCACCATCCGCATAACACAACAACGCAATAAAGGCTGTACGGTTAGGATCGTATTCCAGCGTCTCAACTGTCGCGGCAATGCCATCTTTATTGCGCTTGAAATCTATCGTCCGATAATTCTTTTTATGCCCACCGCCCATGTGACGGACAGTGATGTGTCCATTATGATTACGGCCAGCGGTGCGATTTTTTCTTTCCACCAAAGGAGCATGCGGCTCTCCTTTATGCAAATCCGGATTAACAACCCGCACTACCGTGCGTCGCCCAGGTGAAGTTGGTTTTAATTTAATCAGTGCCATGATTTACCCCTGCTCACTTGCAGCGAAATTAATTTCGTGGCCAGGCGCAAGACAAACATATGCCTTCTTGTTATCGTTGCGTCGCCCCATAAATTTGCCGAAGCGCTTATGCTTTCCCTTCATCACGGAAACCTGCACGCTCTCAACACTCACTTTAAACAATAATTCAACTGCTGCTTTAATTTCCGGCTTGGTTGCATCAGGCACCACATGAAACACAAACTGATTGCGCTTCTCAGCAACATAGGTAGATTTTTCTGAGATCAACGGCGCGTGCAGGATATTCAACAAGCGTTCTTGACTAAATGTGCGTACAGATTTAACTGCGCTCTGTTCAACTTGAGTCTTTTGATTGCTCATGCCAGCATCTCCTCAATCTTTGCCATTGCACCGCGAGTTACCAACACTTTGGAGAAATGCACCAAACTAACAGGATCCGCTTGCTGCACCTCTAGCACCAAAAGATTAGGCAGGTTTCTCGACGACAAATATAAATTTTCATCAAAGTTGTCAGTCACTACCAGCACGCGCTCCGCGCTCAAACCCATCACCTTGAGCTTATCCGCCAACAGCTTGGTTTTAGGAGCAGCAAGAGTCAAACTTTCCACGACCAACAAACGGTTCTCACGTACTAACTGAGAAAATATGGATGCCAATGCCGCACGGTACATCTTGCGGTTGGTTTTTTGGGTGTAATTTTCATCTGGACTATTTGGGAATATTTTACCGCCTCCACGCCACAACGGGCTGGACGCCATACCTGCGCGAGCGCGCCCGGTACCTTTTTGCGCCCACGGCTTGCGTGTGCTTTTTGCGATCTCACTACGGCCTTTTTGCTTGCTGTTACTGGAACGCGCATTAGCCTGATAAGCAGTGACTACTTGATGAATCAACGCCTCGTTATAGTCGCGCCCAAACAAATCATCAGAAGCAACGATGTTGGCAGTCGGTTGACCACTGTCATTTATAACCTTCAGTTCCATTATGCACCCACCTTTACAGCAGGGTGAACCCTGGTTTTTACAGCAAGATGAACCCCGTCTTTTACAGCCGGATGAACCAGCACATCACCGCCCTTACAACCCGGAACCGCGCCCATCACCAAAAGCAATTGCCGCTCGGTATCAATACGAACGATCTTTAAATTTTGCACGGTACGTTGCACATCACCCAAGTGTCCAGTCATGCGCTTCCCGGGAAATACGCGGCCAGGATCTTGCGCCATCCCGATTGAACCAGGGACATTGTGTGATTTAGAGTTACCGTGCGAAGCACGACCAGAACTGAAATTGTGACGCTTAATGACACCCGCATAACCTTTGCCGATGGTTACGCCAGTCACGTCAACTTTCTGACCTACTTTGAAAATATCCACGGCAATTACACCGCCCGCCTTAAAAGAAGACAATTCTTCTGGCGCGGCAGTAAATTCACGCAATATACTTCCCGCCAACACGCCCGCCTTAGCGAAGTGTCCAGCAGCCGGCTTAGTTACTCGGCTTGCACGACGAGTACCAAACGCGACCTGAACAGATGAATATCCATCAGTACCAGGGGATTTAATTTGGGTAATTCGATTGTTTGACACATCCAACACGGTTACCGGTAACGAAACACCATCCTCGGTAAAAATGCGGGTCATGCCAACCTTACGGCCAACAAGTCCGATGCTCATCGTTATTTCCTTATTTATTTTAAGGGGCTGACTTCAATTGGCCAGCCGATTTATTTACGGAAACGATCACAGTATCTGCGCTGGTGAATTGCCGCGTTACGCGGTGCTCAAAATCCTCATGTATCCAAATACACTCCGGTTTCTGCGCGCCGCGCGCCTTGCACTTCATCCCGCTCGCCGACTGTGCAGCGTTTCCTTACTACAATTCAAACTGCTTTAATTACTGCAACTTAATGACCACATCTACGCCCGCTGGCAAATCCAACTTCATCAGCGCATCTACTGTTTTTTCAGTAGGGTCGACAATATCCATCATGCGCAAATGCGTGCGAATCTCAAACTGATCACGCGATGTTTTATTTACATGCGGTGAACGCAAAATATCAAAACGCTCAATCTTGGTCGGCAACGGGATGGGGCCTTTAACTACGGCACCCGTGCGCTTAGCGGTTTCCACGATGCGCGACGCGGACTGATCGATCAAACGATAATCAAAAGCTTTAAGGCGAATGCGAATATTCTGACTTTTCATAATTCCTACTTGGCTTCTTACAGCACCAGCACCCCAGTTAAACAGCCCGCCATTGTACAACAAGGCCATGCATCATTGCACGTACTTTACTTAAATATTACTCAATAACCTTCGCTACCACACCCGCACCCACCGTACGACCCCCTTCACGTATCGCAAAACGCAGACCTTCCTCCATCGCCACAGGCGCGATCAGGTTGACGGTAACCGAGACGTTGTCACCAGGCATGACCATTTCCGTGCCTGCTGGCAACTCAACCGCGCCCGTTACGTCGGTAGTACGGAAGTAGAACTGGGGACGATAGCCCTGGAAGAAGGGAGTGTGACGCCCCCCTTCTTCTTTGCTCA
>JAKFXW010000138.1 GCA_021731185.1 Gallionellaceae bacterium | reverse complement strand
CCACGGTCATTGCCGCCTCGGCGTTACCGCTGTCAATTATTCCGGCATTTGTCGGGATGTATTATTTAGGCCTGACATTAAATGGCGTAACTTTGCTGGCCTTAGCGCTGGTGGTCGGCATTCTGGTGGACGATGCCATCGTGGAAGTGGAAAATATTGTGCGGCATTTACGCATGGGGAAAAGCGCGTATCAAGCCGCGATTGAGGCCACCGAGGAAATCGGTATGGCGGTGGTGGCGACCACATTTACCCTGGTTGCAGTGTTTTTACCCACTGCCTTCATGAGCGGCATCGTTGGTAAATTTTTTAAGGAATTTGGCTGGACGGCTTCACTGGCGATCATGGCTTCACTGGTTGTAGCGCGTTTGCTTACGCCGCTCATGGCAGCGTACATGCTTAAACCTGTGGTGATGGCGGCTGATAGACCGAGCAAGCTCATGCTGCATTATTTGAAATGGGCTGGCTGGTGTCTGGCGCATCGCGGGCAAACGATTTTGTATGCATTTTTATTTTTTGTCGCGTCGCTGATGCTCATCCCACTTTTGCCACAAGTTTTTATACCTGCGCCAGATTTGGCTAAGACCCAAGTTACACTAGAGCTGCCGCCAGGCAGCACGTTGAGTGACACTCATGCTGTGGCTGAATCTGCACGCCAAATTCTGGCGCAGATGCCAGAGATCAAGCAGGTATTTTCGGCAGTGGGACGTGGTGCGCAGGGCGATATTTTTTCTGCGGGTGCAGCCGCTGACGTGCGCCGCGCAAATTTATTCGTGACCTTTGTGCCGCGTAGCGAACGTTCCCGCCCGCAACAGAAACTTGAAACTGAGCTGCGCGAAAAGCTGCAAGTGTTGCCCGGCGTGCGTTTTTCGATAGGGACGGGCAATGCAGGTGAGAAGCTGGTGTTGGTATTAGCGGGGGATGATCCGCGCATGTTGGCGACCAGCGCTCAGAATGTGGAACGTGATATGCGTACTTTGCCCGGTTTGGGCAACGTGACTTCGAGCGCAAGTTTAGTGCGTCCTGAGATTATTATTCGCCCTGATTTTGCCCGTATGGCAGAGTTGGGCGTGACCGCTGCCAGCATCGGCGAAACCGTGCGCGTAGCGACGGCAGGGGATTTCAGCGCGGCCTTAGCTAAATTAAATTTATCACAACGACAAGTGCCCATACGCGTGTTGATGCCAGAATTTGCACGGCAGGACTTGGAAGTGCTGGCGCGTCTGCCTGTGCCCGGCAAAAATGGTAATGTTATGTTGGGCAACGTGGCCAGTATTGCTATCGATAGCGGCGCGGCGCAGATTGATAGACGTGATCGTGGACGGAATGTCACTATCAGCGTCGAGTTGAATGGGCGCGGTCTGGGTGATGTGTTTGCAGAAGTGAATAAATTGCCCAGCCTGAATGCGCTGCCACCGGGCGTTAAGCGTGCAGAATCCGGTGATGCAGAAATGATGCAGGAATTATTTGGCGGCTTTGGTCTGGCGATGTTGACCGGCGTCATGTGTGTTTATTTTGTGCTGGTGTTGTTGTTCAAGGATTTCTTACAGCCCATTACCATACTCGCTGCGTTGCCATTATCAATAGGTGGCGCATTTGTGGCGCTGTTGATTACGCAAAATAGTTTTTCCATGCCCTCGCTGATAGGCTTGCTCATGCTGATTGGCATTGCTACAAAAAATTCTATACTGCTGGTGGAATATGCCATTGTTGCGCGCCGGGATCATGGCATGAGCCGCACTGATGCACTCATAGATTCTTGCTCTAAACGCGCTCGCCCGATTTTAATGACCACTATTGCGATGGGTGCGGGTATGTTGCCGTTGGCGATGGGTTTTGGTGTTGATCCCAGTTTTCGCGCACCGATGGCGACTGCGGTGATAGGCGGGTTGATTACTTCGACCTTGCTAAGTTTGCTGGTGATCCCGGTGGTGTTTACTTATGTGGATGATTTGCTCGTCACAATTAAAAAAATGCTGGCGCGTAGGGGTTTAGGACACCTCTAAAAATTCAAATTACTAAGCCAGACAAGGCGCAAATAAAAAATTGCGCCGACGCATATGTTTGATATGTTAGAAGTAATTTTTTATGAGTAACATAGTATGGCGACGGAAGTTGAATTTTTAGAGATGCCCTTTAATAAAAACGGCGTGATTAATCACTGTGTCAGCCAATTAAAATCGCAGCTATTACTTTTCTATCTTCACTCATCAAAATATTGTAAGTGCGGCAGGCGGCTGAGGTGCTCATGGCTTCTACGCCAATGCCTGCCGCGATGAGCGTTTGAAATAATCTGGGGTGAGGAAATTTTTGCTGTGCGCCCGTTCCCAATAATAAAATTTCCGGTTGCAGGGCGAATAAATAACTAAAGTGAGCTTCATTCAACGCATCAAAATCTGACACGCGCCAATCAATGTGTAATTGCTCGGGCATGACTACCAGTGAATGTTCATAGCGTTGACCGTTGACACTGACATAGCCTGTGCCGTGGGCAGTAAAAATATTCTGATTGGTGCGCTGGTTCATGTGCAGCTTCATTTACATTTTCCTTTCCTGAAGGTTTGATTGACTGCGTATGATTTGCTGACTGGTTATTCGCTAACTGGCTGCAAGTGGTTTGCTGACAGGCGCGCGCTCAGATAGAATCGTGACCTTTCATTGCACGTCAATTTATCAGTACTAGGTAAATTCTATCATTTGCTTTGCGAGATGATGGTTTAAAAAATTGATTGAGCGCGTAAATTGATATGAATAACCCAGATACGAATAACTTGAAAAATAACGGATTAGCAAATAAAAACAGCGGCGGGTTTGCACCCGTCTTGAAATCGGCCAAGTTGGCTAGTGTCTGCTACGACATACGTGGTCCCGTCATGGCGCGCGCCAAGCAGATGGAAGAAGATGGTCAGCGCATTATCAAATTAAACATCGGCAATCTCGCGCCATTTGGCTTTGCCGTGCCAGACGAAATTCAACAAGATGTGATACGTAATTTAGCCGATGCCTCTGGCTATTCCGATTCAAAAGGTTTATTTGCTGCGCGCAAAGCCATTATGCATTACGCCCAGCAAAAAAATATTGTCGGCGTGGAGCTGGAAGATATTTACATCGGTAATGGCGCGTCTGAATTAATCGTCATGTCCATGCAGGGGCTGCTGAATACAGGCGATGAAGTGCTGATTCCCGCACCGGATTATCCGCTGTGGACGGCTGCGGTCACACTGGCTGGCGGCACGCCGCGCCATTATTTATGCGACGAGCAAGCTGGATGGATGCCAGACCTTGATGATATGCGGCGCAAAATTACACCCAACACGCGCGCGATTATTTTAATCAATCCAAACAATCCCACGGGCGCTTTATACTCGAACGAGATGCTGCTGGAGATCATAGAAGTCGCGCGCAAAAATCGGCTGATCATATTTTCTGACGAGATTTACGACAAGATGTTGTACGACGGCGCGACGCATACCTCGATTGCCTCGCTGGCGGATGATGTGCTGTTTGTGACCTTCAACGGCTTATCAAAAAATTATCGGGCATGCGGTTATCGTGCCGGATGGATGATTGTTTCCGGCGCGAAAAAACATGCACAGGATTATATCGACGGCCTCGGCATACTTGCTTCCATGCGACTTTGCTCTAATGTGCCCGGTCAAACTGCGATTCAAACTGCGCTGGGTGGCTATCAAAGCATCAGCGATCTGGTTGCCCCCGGCGGCAGATTGTGCAAGCAGCGCGACCTCGCTCACCAACTGCTGACCGACATCCCCGGCGTAACCTGCGTTAAACCGCAAGCCGCGCTGTATTTGTTTCCGCGTCTCGATCCGAAAATGTACCCGATTAAAGACGATCAAAAATTTATTTTGGAATTACTGGAAGCTGAAAAAATACTAGTAGTACAAGGCAGTGGTTTTAACTGGCCGCAACCCGATCACATTCGCGTGGTGTTTCTGCCGAATGCCGACGATCTGACCGAGGCAATCGGGCGTATCGCACGATTCTTGGAAGGTTATCGCAAACGTCACGGGACATAACGTAGGGGCGTATGGCAATACGCCCTTCAATGACAAAAAATGGGCGAACAGGGCGTATTGCCATACGCCCCTACAAGGAAATGAAATGAAACCAATTAACGTAGGCCTGTTAGGCATCGGCACGGTAGGCGGCGGTACGTTCACTGTATTGCAACGCAACGCAGAAGAAATTACCCGCCGCGCGGGTCGCCCGATCCGCATATCCGTGGTGGCTGATAGAAATATCGCGCTGGCGAATGAGATCACAGGTGGCAAATGTCGCGTGACCGATGATGCGTTCAGCGTGGTGAGCGATCCTGAAGTGGACATCGTTGTTGAATTGATCGGTGGCTACGGCGTAGCGAAAGAATTGGTTCTCAAGGCCATCGCCAACGGCAAGCATGTGGTCACCGCCAACAAGGCGCTGCTGGCGACGCATGGCAACGAAATTTTTAAGGCCGCACAAGGCAAGGGTGTGATGGTCGCGTTTGAAGCGGCGGTGGCGGGCGGTATCCCCATCATCAAGGCCGTGCGCGAAGGCTTGACCGCGAACCGCATTGAATGGATAGCCGGGGTTATTAACGGCACCACCAATTTTATTTTGTCCGAGATGCGCGACAAGGGATTGAGCTTCGACACCGTGCTGAAAGAGGCGCAGCGTCTGGGTTACGCTGAGGCTGATCCCACATTTGATATAGAAGGTGTGGATGCTGCACACAAAATCACCATCCTGGCCGCCATTGCTTTTGGTATCCCGATGCAGTTTGATAAAGCTTACGTTGAAGGGATTTCCAAGCTCGATGCAATTGACATTCAATATGCCGAGCAACTCGGCTATCGCATTAAATTATTGGGCATCACCAAGCGCACGGCGGAGGGTGTCGAACTGCGCGTACATCCGACCTTGATTCCGACCAAGCGATTAATTGCCAATGTCGAGGGCGCGATGAACGCAGTGCTGGTGCAAGGTGATGCAGTTGGTGCGACCCTGTATTACGGCAAGGGAGCAGGCGCAGAACCCACTGCCAGCGCGGTGATCGCCGACTTGGTGGACATCACACGGATGCATACCGCTGACCCTAAGAACCGCGTACCGCACCTCGCGTTCCAGCCGAATGCGATGGCGGATTTGAAAATCTTGTCTATGGATGAAGTCATCACCAGTTATTATTTACGCTTGTGTGTGCAGGACAAACCCGGCGTGCTGGCCGACATCACGCGCATTCTCGCCGACGAACAAATCTCCATTGACGCGGTAATTCAGAAAGAACCCGCTGAAGATGAAGACCAAACCGATTTGATTATGCTCACTCACCAAACCCGCGAAAAGCGCATCAACGTTGCGATCAAAAAGATTGAAGCATTGAATGTGGTGGCGGGTAAGGTGACCAAGTTAAGGTTGGAAGAGTTGGGGAAATAGGGTGGTATTGGTGAAGTCACAGAGGGATGTATACATCAAAGTTAAGGATTTCCATTCGCGTCTAACGGATGACAAGCATCATAGGTACCTGTCATGGGAACATTGCTATGACTACTTTGGGCAAGATGAAGTTGATATTGATAAAGCCTGCTTGCACATGGCTTTTTATCTTGCTAGTTGGGGGATGTATCGAGGGTCAAGTTTTCTGTTGTGGAAGGATTATTTGATTCACAAAGAAGTTGTAAAAAGACTCCTAGAACATAAGCATCTTCGAAAAGTAAATGCTGATTATTCGGATTCTGATATTGGCGAAATAATCAAACTTTGTGATTGGATTAAAGACTGGTACAAAAAAAATACCGGTAAAATTAACGGCAAAGCTAAGAAAGCCAACGCTACCCCTACTTTGGTGACAAAAATTATCTTGGGCGCGTTAGGTTGCGTACCTGCATATGACAGGTATTTTATTGATGGCTTGCGAGATAAAAAGATAGGCTCATTAAATCCCGGCAAGAAGGGGATAAAAGCTATCGTTGATTTTTATATAAATCATAGGGTTCAATTCGATTCTCTCCAGATGAAAATAAAAACGATTGGTGGTCGGTCTTACCCAGCTATGAAGTTGATCGATATGTATTTCTGGCAGATTGGCTCAGAGCAAAATTCTAAGGTAAAAGCTACACAATGAAATACATCTCCACACGTGGCAATGCGCCCGCGAAAAATTTCACCGAAATTCTGTTGGGTGGTTTAGCACCCGATGGCGGCTTGTACTTGCCAGAACAATATCCGCAGGTGACGCGCGCCGAATTGGATACCTGGCGCAATCTGTCCTATGCTGATCTCGCGTTCGCGGTATTGTCCAAATTCGCCACCGATATTCCGGCGAATGATTTACGCGCCATCATCAATAAAACATACACTGCTGCGGTGTACAGCAATGGTCGCGCCGATGCCGATTTCACGCAGATCACGCCGTTACGCACCTTGGAAAAAGGTGTGCATATTCTTGAGCTTTCCAACGGCCCGACGCTGGCTTTCAAAGATATGGCGATGCAATTGATTGGCAATTTGTTTGAGTACGCGCTGGACAAGCAGCATGATGAATTGAATATCTTGGGTGCTACTTCTGGTGACACGGGTTCGGCTGCGGAATATGCGATGCGCGGCAAGCGTGGCATTCGAGTTTTTATGTTGTCGCCGCATGGAAAAATGTCTGCCTTTCAGCGCGCGCAAATGTATTCCTTGCAGGAAAAAAATATTTTCAATATCGCCATTAACGGCATGTTCGACGACGCACAAGACATGGTGAAAGCCGTATCCAACGATCATGCCTTCAAGGCCAAATACAAAATAGGTACGGTTAATTCGATCAATTGGGCGCGCGTATCGGCACAGATTGTGTACTATTTCAAAGGCTATTTTGCGGCGACTCAATCCAACGACGAGCAAGTTGCATACGCTGTGCCCTCCGGCAATTTCGGCAATATCTGTGCGGGGCACATTGCACGCATGATGGGCTTGCCAATAGCACAGTTGATTTTGGCGACGAATGAAAACGATGTGCTGGATGAATTTTTCCGCACTGGCATATATCGCCCACGCGGCACGGACCACACTTATGCAACCAGCAGCCCGTCAATGGATATTTCCAAGGCTTCTAATTTTGAACGATTCATGTTTGATCTGCTGAAGCGTGATGCCAGCAAGGTGCGCGAATTTTGGAGCCAGGTCGAGGCCGGTGGTGCATTCAATATTCGTGATTCTGCAAGCTGGCGCGATTTGCCGCAATTCGGTTTTGCTTCGGGCAAAAGCAATCATGCAGATCGCCTTAAAACCATACGCGAAACATGGCAAAAATATAAAGTCATGATAGATCCGCACACCGCTGATGGGCTGAAGGTTGGCTTGGAACAACGTCGCCCAGACTTGCCACTGATCTGCCTAGAAACCGCGCTGCCTGCCAAGTTTGAGGAGACGATTATCGAAGCACTCCAGCGCAAGCCGGAACGTCCGGCAGGTTTAGAGAGCATAGAAAACTTGCCGCAGCGGGTTGAAATAATGGATGCAAAGGTCGAAAATCTCAAGGAATATATCGCTGCAAACGTACCCAGTATGGTCAAGTGAAAATCTCTCCTGTATAAATTGTGAATTTTTACGCTGCCCCACAAGGGGACAATGTGCATAATCAGCGTTATACATAGCAACAGAAATCGTAGCGAGCGGCTTTGGGGTGGGGGAGGCCGGAGCGCAGCGCCCGGAGCATACACATCAGTATGTGAGGAGCGCGAGTACCGCCCGACCCCGCCCCAGAGTCGCGTAGTAGATTTATGTCGTTATGTATAGCATAGAAACTGTCCCAACTTATGCGCTTTAGGTAGAATGACACCCTTATAAGGCATGAGCAAAACGGTGGCAAAATTATGGCAGGAAAAACACCTACAAAATTCCCCAAAATATTGAATTTTGAAGCTGCGCTAAACGAGTTGGAAAAGGTCGTGGCGGATATGGAAACAGGTAAGCTGTCGCTGGAAGATTCGCTGGCTGCCTATAAGCGAGGCGCTGAACTATTGCAGGTTTGCCGTGGTCGATTACAGGATGTGCAGCAACAGGTTCAGATTTTAGAAGAGGGCGCGCTAAAAAATTTTACTGCCAACGAAACCAGTGACATGGCCCCACAAGGGGACAATGTCGGGCAAGACAGTCACTCTGGGCGTAACAATGGCTGAAGCTGATTTTCAAGTATGGGTAAGCGCCCATCAAAGTCATTTTGAAATTCAATTACGCCAATTGCTTCCTCAGCCTGACACTGTACCGCAACGCTTGCACGCCGCCATGCGCTATAGTGTGCTGGATGGCGGCAAGCGGGTGCGCCCCTTGCTGGCTTTTGCAGCCGGAGAGTTGGCGCAGGCAAATGAAGCACGTTTGAATATTGTGGCGGCAGCGGTCGAATTGATACATGCTTATTCCTTAGTGCATGACGACATGCCTTGTATGGATGATGATGTGCTGCGGCGCGGGAAACCTACTTGCCATGTGGAATATGACGAAGCCACCGCGCTGTTAGTGGGCGACGCGCTGCAAAGTCTGGCCTTTCAATTATTAGCCGAGCACACGCTCAATGATAATCCGGTGCAGCAGTTACAGATGATACGGTTGCTGGCAGTAGCCACAGGATCACGCGGCATGGCAGGCGGGCAGGCGATTGATTTGGATAGCGTGGGCAAAAATCTCAGTGTGCCTGAGCTTGAGTTGATGCACATACACAAAACTGGCGCACTCATTCGCGCAGCGGTAATATTGGGCGCGCGGTGCAGCAGTGTGTTGACTGAGGAAAACTTGAAGCATCTGGATCATTTTGGAAAATGTGTGGGACTGGTATTTCAAGTAGTCGATGATATATTAGATAATGAGGCCGATACCGCAACCCTGGGCAAAACTGCAGGTAAAGATGTACAAAACGATAAACCCACTTACGTTACTTTGTTGGGTGTGCAAGCTGCCAAAAAAATGGCCTTAGAATTACACGCTGAGGCTTTAAACACGTTGGCGAATTTTGGGCAACCCGCACATCGATTACGTCAGTTAGCAGATTTTATTTTATTGAGAAAATTTTAATGTCCAAAGCGCATGATGTAGATT
>JAKFXW010000139.1 GCA_021731185.1 Gallionellaceae bacterium | reverse complement strand
CTTTAATGTTATGTTTTATTTCAGCAGCGCGTTCTCTATCGAAAGCGGGTTCGCCGCGCCAATGCCGACACGATTCATACTGTTCAATGAATTCAGCAATATCTTGCGGGAGCAATTCTCGAAGACGTTTGCCATGTAAATTATCAGTATCACGGTGGTCGTATTGAATAAAAGGCCTATCTTCATTCCTAGTAAAAGTCTCGCCATCGAAGATAGTTGCTGCTGGCGCTGGCTTAGAAGTGTCCACATTATCAAGTGATGGGCATACCCGATCCGGAAGTCTCGTGTCACATACAGAGAGCTTCTCGAGATATTGCACCCAATGCGCTACTTGTTCTGGCGATGGCTCAGATCTGAATAACTTCTGGATGACGTAAAAGCTGTCGTTACCCTTAATGGCCTTCATCCACGCAAACTGAGATAGGCCAGATACGGGTGAACGTTTGCATGAGACTGCCCAGATAGCATATGGGTAGCCGTTGTCAGTACCCTTTGCGACAGACTTAATACCTCCAACTGCTGCACGTTCTGGGCATCCTTTTAACCAAATCTTTACGTGATTATCTTGAAATTGCTCGACCGTCTCGTTCTTTTCTCCCAAAAACACATCTATAGTGAGAGTTTCATTCCAATCTTTCAGTGACTCACCATCTGGAACCATCCGTGTAACTGCGACATTTCCCTGCCTCACTTGCCATGCAATTTTGTAGCCCGGCGGCACATTCTGAAGAAGATTCTCATCTTTTAGCTGAGCCTGAGATGCGAAGGGGAAGGCAATCATCAATACAAATGCAACGTGACTAGCGCGCATTGGAACTCCTATAGGCATAACGAGGCTGTAGAAAAAGTCTATTCATACCGCATCGTGCCGTGAACAAAAACAAATATCAAGGTCAAACTGCAAGGCACATTTGCGGAGAAATAAATGGCACGCTACAAACACATCGACACCAGCCCAAGATTTCTTGTTGTTGACCTGCAACGTCAGTTGCTTTCCGGCACCTTCGAACACGCGATGAATTACCTGATCGACAAAGAGCTTGATCTATCCGGTTTCGATGTCCGCTTCAACAACGACGTAACGGGCGCAGCAGCTTACCCGCCCTCTATGCCCCTAAAGGTTGTGTTGTTCGCGTATTCCATGGGTATCGCCCCACGAGGGGACAATGTCAGCAGCCGCAATATCGAGCGCGAACCGTCTCGACCGTGATTTTGCCGCGCAGCACGCTGTAAACCCACGAGGTGTAGGCCAGCACGATAGGCAGGAAGATGAGCACCACCCAGAACCAGTTGAATTGCACTACGTCATGGTTACCTCATACCTGCGTAAGCGCAGCGCTTTTTGATACTATGCATGCAATCAGATCGTTCCAGGATTTTGCAAAAGATTCGGTGCCCTCGCGCTGGAGATCGGCCGCAAGCGCTTCATCGTTGATGCCCTCGCGGGTGAATTCCGCGATGACCGCTTCCACCGTTTCGGCATGACCTTCATCAAACGGTAGTACGTTCTTTACTTTACCGTGCCAGGCGAAAGCGAGCAGTGTCTTTTCGGGGATGGTATCGACCGTATCCGGTGCAGCCAGCGCTTCGACGTACAGGGTGTCTGAAGCTGCCGGATCTTTGGTGCCGGTGCTGGCCCACAGCAGGCGTTGCGGTCGTGCTCCGGAAGCGACCAGTTTCTGCCAACGTTTTGATGCCAGCAAATCGCGGTAGGCTTTGTAGGTGCGCATGGCGATGGCGATGCCAAGACGGTTGTTGCGGAATTCACCCTGAACCTTGTCCTTGACGGCTACGTCCCAGCGGCTGACGAAAATCGAGGCCACGGAGCCGATCTTGGGATCCAGACCGGCGGCAATGCGCCGCTCGATGCCGCGCATATACGCTTCTGCAGCAGCAATATAGTGCTCGCGGGAAAACAGCAGCGTGACGTTCACCGGCACGCCCGCGAAGATCGCCTCCTCGACCGCGGGAATGCCGGCAGGAGTACCCGGTATCTTGATGAAAAAATTGGGACGTTGTGCGCGTTTATGCAGTTGCACAGCCGCCTTGATCGTGGCGGCGGTATCGTCGGCGAGCAGCGGCGAGACCTCCAGTGATACCCAACCGTCGATACCGCCGGTGGCGTTGTGAACCGGACAGAAAAGATCAGCGGCCTTGGTCAGGTCTTCCAGCGCAAGTTCGAAGAACAACGCTTCACCCGATTTACCTGCAAGCGCTTTTTTACGGATCGCATCATCGTAGAAATCACTGTTCTTGATCGCATGTTCGAAGATCGTCGGATTGGAGGTCAGTCCAGTTACTGACAACTCGCTGATATAGCGGGCCAGTGTGCCGCTCGTCAACAGTTCGCGCGTGATGTTGTCGAGCCAGAGACTTTGACCGAGATCGTGCAGCTGTTGTGTGGCTTTCATTTTTTTTCCTTTTCCAGTATCGGGTTGTGCCAGCTTCCATCTGCCGCAATGAGCGCGTCAGCTTGTTTCGGTCCCCAGCTGCCGGGCTTGTAGCGGTAAACAGTGCGGGGTATGTCAAGAACAGGATCAATCACTGCCCATGCAGCCTCAACTGCGTCCTCATGGGTGAACAGCGCGCCATCGCCGGCCATGGCATCACTCAACAGCCGCTCATAGGGTGTTTCCTTTTTTAACTGTTCATCCAGCAAGTAGAGCTCGCGCTGGTCGCCGACGAATTCCTTGCCTGCGCGCTTGACGCGTGCGGCGAGGGCGACGGCTGAGTTGGGAGAGAGCCGGAAGCGCAGATAATTGGCCCGCCCATCCACAGGCGCTGAATCGTCGAACAACCTTTGCGGTGGCGTCTTTAATTCCACCAGCACTTCGGCCGCTGTGGCCGCCATACTTTTGCCGGAACGCAGATACCACGGCACCCCCTGCCAGCGCCACGAATCGATGAACAGCTTCAACGCACAGAAAGTCTCGACGTCAGATCTCTTCGCCACGCCTATCTCTTTCCGGTAGCCGGCGTACTGACCGTGCACCACGTCGCTGGGCTGCAGCGAGCGCATGGCCTGGAACACCTTGGCTTTCTCGCTGTGCACGGCACCAAAACCCTGATAGGCCGGCGGTTCCATGGCAAGCAGCGCGACGATCTGGAATAAATGATTCTGGATCACGTCGCGCAGGCAACCGGTTCTTTCGTAGAATGCGCCGCGGCCTTTCACGCCGAAATTCTCGGCCAGCGTGATCTGTACGCTCGCCACGCAGTTGCGGTTCCAGATCGGTTCAAGAAATGAATTGGCGAACCGGAAATAGAGGATATTCATGATCGCCTCTTTCCCGAGATAATGGTCGATGCGGAAGATCGAATCTTCAGCAAATACCGACAACGCTATTTTGTTGAGCGCCCGCGCCGAAGCCAGATCGCGTCCGAACGGTTTTTCAACGATGACGCGCGCATTTGTTGCCAGACCCGCAGCACCGAGATTGTTGATCACCGTGGAGAATAGTGAAGGTGGAATGGCGAGGTAGTGCGCTGGGCGGCGGGCCTTTCCCAAAGCCAGCTTGAGCGCTTTGAACGTTGCCGTATCGTTGTAATCACCACTTACATATTGGAGCCGGGAAAGAAGGTGGGCGAGAGCGCTCCGGTCATCGATCTTGCCGGCGTGCTTGATGCTTACCTGCACATGTTTGCGCAATTCCGCCAGACTCCACTTTGAGAATGAAACACCTATCACCGGCATGTTGAGGGCACCGTGCTTGGCCATCGCGTAGAGGGCAGGAAAAATCATCTTGTGGGCAAGATCGCCGGTCACGCCGAAGATCACCAGCGCATCTGCTGCCGTCAAACGGCTATGAGTGCTAGCTATCTCAGCGTGCTTATTTTTTTTCATCATGTCCGCCAAACTGTTTGCGCATCGCGGACAGAACCCGGTTGGCATAGTCGGCATTGCCGCGCGACGCAAAGCGCTCGAACAGCGCCGCGTTGATGACCGGTATGGGCACACCCTCGTCGATGGCGGCCAGTGCCGTCCAGCGTCCCGCACCCGAATCCGACACATGCCCCGAGAATCCGCTGAGCTCGGCATCCTCAACCAGCGCGGCGGCGGTCAGGTCGAGCAGCCATGACGACACCACACTGCCGCGCCGCCAGACTTCCGCGATCTCGGGAAGGTTCAGCTCATATTGGTAATACTGCGGGTCGCGCATCGGCGTGGTCTCCGCATCGCTATCGTGTGAGCGCTTGCCGGCGTTTGCGTTGCGCAGGATGTTCATCCCTTCGGCATAGGCGGCCATCAGGCCATACTCGATACCGTTGTGCACCATCTTGACGAAGTGGCCCGCACCGGTCGGACCGCAGTGCAGATAGCCGTACTCTGCAGGACCGGGCTTACCTTTTTTTCCTGGCGTACGTTCCGCCGACTCGACACCGGGTGCGATGCTCCTGAAGATCGGGTCCAGATGTTTTACGATCTGACTCTCTCCACCGATCATCAGGCAGAAGCCGCGCTCCTGCCCGAACACTCCGCCGCTGGTGCCGCAATCGATGTAATGTATGCCGCTAGCCATCAGTTGTTTGGCTCTCAGGATATCGTCCCTGTAGTAGCTGTTGCCGCCGTCGATGATGATGTCACCGGCGTCCATGCGCGCGGCCAGCTCCTCGATTGTCTTGCCCGCGACACCGGCGGGAACCATCACCCAGACCACGCGGGGCTTGGCCAGCTTCGCAACCAACTCGTCGATTGAGACAGCAGCCTGAATGTCGCGGCCCACGATCTTCTGCACAGCGGCGGAGTTCACGTCGTAGACGACACAGTTGTGGCCATCCTTCGTCAAGCGCAGTACCAAGCTGGCACCCATACGTCCTAATCCGATCATGCCTAGATGCATCTTGAATCTCCTTGCTTAATTGGGTACTAACAACGGTATGAGCAACGCAGACTCCACCAGTACATCGACACCCGCTGCGGGCATGATCGCCCGCGCCGGAATGTCCTTGCCGGCACGCCACTCGGCCACTGCCCTATGTTTGGACTCTCCGCTGACCAGAAATATCACTTGCCGCGCACGGCTCAATCGCGCCGCACTCAACGACACACGCTGCGGCGGTGGTTTGGGTGCGTCCAACACTGCCAGTGTGTCCGGCGAACCGGGCGCTGTACCCCACTCATGATCGGGAAACAGACTTGCCGTATGGCCGTCTTCGCCAAGTCCGAGCAGCACCAGATCGAAGCCGCCGACTGCCCACAGAGTTTCGGCATACATACGCGCCGCTTGAACTGCACCCAGTTCCGCAGGTATCACATGTAACTGCAACGCGGGAATCGGCACGCGATCGAGCCAAACCTCCGCGGCCATGCGCGAGTTGCGCGCTGGATCAACTGGCGGCAAACAGCGCTCGTCGCCGAAATAGATGTGCCATGCAAACCAATCAGTTTCGGCTGTGCGTAGCCCGTGATAAATTCCACGTGGTGTGTTTCCGCCGGCAAGCACGAGATGGAACTGGCCACGTTCATGAATAGCCTGTGCCGCACTGGCAAGGATAGTCTCAATCGCCATTTGTTGTAACGCCAACTTATCGGCAACCGCATGCCAGCGGCTCAGTTCTAATTCTACGCGATTCATCGGTCAGTACTTGCCACCCATCGCCCGCAGGCGTGTCCGCAATGAATAGATCTCGTCCAGCAATTCCAGCGCCAGTGCCACCCCGGCGAGATCAATGCCCAGGTCACGCTATTTAACATGATGTTTATTTCTTTCTTAAATAATGCTGATTAATTTAAATTCACAATGCATGACGCAGAGCTAACTAAGCGTCATGGCACATCAAGGTAAGCTTTTAAGTGTGATCAAACTGTTCGCCAGCACACATAGTTATGTGAACAGGCTATTAGGAAGTTCGCTGGCCGAGAGGTGACAGTCCTTAGTTTAAGTGCGTCAACGCACAGAAGGATTCATGACCAACCCCCATCATCCACCTATGAGTGTTGTGTAACGACTACGACACTTCTGAAAAAAGACAGCAATGTCGCTAATCATGGAAAATGAACATAGCAGCTGCTATGAATATCAAATTTGCTGGGGTCTTTCTCTTAGCCGCTGCGCTACTCATGCCGGCTTTCTCCTATGCAGCGGATACGTCCACCGATACTACTGGTCAATATATTGACGATGCAACTATAACCGCAAAATTAAAAGCAAGTTTTGCATATGATAAATGGGTCCAAGGTCGGGACATCAGTGTTCGTACCGATCATAGCGTTGTCGATTTAACCGGAACTGTTGGCAGCACGAAGGAATTTGATCGTGCCACGGCACTTGCGACAAAATTTGAAGGTGTAAAGGCAGTACACAATAATTTGAAGATTAATACCAATTAAGCTTGAACCTGTCTGTGCAACAGTGCTGTATTGGGAAAGCTTGCTGATGATCAATTTGAAGTTGCTGAAGGAAAATGCGAGCAGCTGTCCGAAAAGAAGTAAGAAAGAAGAATAAAATGCCAGAGTTCGGATCGCCCTTTTCAGGGTTAGCAAACAACAGGAAGCTCACGCATGAGGAGCTCGTCAGAGCAATTCGTTTCATGGTGGCGGCAGAGTACGAAGCGACACAGGTGTACCTGCAGCTTGCCGAGTCAACCGACAACAAGCTCGCCGTGAAAGTGCTCAAGGAAATTGCGGACGAGGAACTGGTACACGCGGGAGAGTTTCTGAGATTGCTCCATGAGCTTGCCCCCGATGAAGCAAAGTTCTATGCGAAGGGGGCAAAAGAAGTAGAAGAAAAAATCAAGAAGATGAAGTAAGGGATTGCCTTGAACAATTCCGACACGCTCTTCAACTGCTTCGCCATTCCACCTCAATCTTATAGAGTGACCTCAGTCTGGTGTATAGAAAATTGCACCAGAGCCTCGCAATTCGTCACACCCTCAACCCATACCGAAACAGGAGAATAATCATGACCGAAAAGACCGCCGTCGTTCACTGGGAAGGCCAAGGCAAGAAGGGCCAGGGCAAGATCAGTACCGAGACCGGAGCGCTGAAGAACTATCCCTACGGCTTTGCGAGCCGTTTCGAGGACGAGCAGAGCGCACTTTATATGATGTTCAATGCGGGTGACGATGCGATCGATTTTGCTTTGCCTCCCGTAGCGCAAGGAACACGATGGCATCAGGCCGTTGATACCGCCCGCGTAGCGCCAAAGGACCTGTTCGCTGCGGGCGAGGAATCGCTTTGGAAAGATCCGCAAACATACCAACTGAGCCCCCGGGCCAGCGCCATACTGTTGGTTCGATACACGGCGTTGCCGGAGGCATTATGAAAAGAGCACTCACAAGAATTTTTTCTGACCTCTGCAAAAAACCGTCATTGTCCGGGCTGCAAAATGACGCAGGCATCATCCATAAACCTCGCTGAATCCAAAACATGCAGATCCTTCCATTACGCTTGCAAACCTGGCTAAGCAGAAAAAGAAAAGTAGATCCGCGCGCGCGCGCGACACCTTTGCGCTCAGAATTATTCAGTATCGAACAATTGGCTCGACATGCCAAAGCACTTGCGGACTATCATCAGGTAGTCACAAGGCGTGGATCCAACCGTCTGTTAGACAGGTTGGTTCAAAACGAGGACACATTAAGAGCTTTTAATCACTCGACCCTTGCCCTGCTTCCAGGTCATTTCATCACACCCGCCGGCGAATGGCTGCTCGACAACTTCTACCTGATCGAAGAGCAGATTCAAATGGCCAGGCGGCATCTGCCCAAGGGCTACAGCCGGGAATTGCCTCGTCTATTGAATGGCTCGTCCGCCGGACTGCCGCGCGTTTACGATATCGTGCTCGAATTGATCTCGCATGAGGATGCGCAGATTGATGCGGGTTCGCTCAGCGCCTTCATCGCCGCTTACCAAACGGTGGATTCCTTGAAGCTGGGCGAGTTGTGGGCCATTCCCATCATGTTGCGCCTGGGGCTGATTGAAAATCTCCAGCGCGTCGCCACCCTGTTGACTATCGCCCGGGCGGATCGCGATCGTGCGGGCGAGTGGATCGATCGTTTGCAGGATATGGCGGAGAAAAACCCGTCTCACCTCGTCATCGTGGTGGATGACATGGCGAAGTCCGATTTCCCCCTATCCAGTTCGTTCGTGGCGGAATTCAGTCAGCGCTTGTCGCAACAAAGTCCGGTGTTGCATCTCGCGCGAAGCTGGCTCGAACAGCGGGTCGTTGAGCAAGGTTCATCCGTCGAGCATCTGGTCCAACAAGAAAGCCAAAATCAGGCTGCCGACCGGGTTTCCGTGAGCCACAGCATTGCCAGCCTTCGTTTCTTGAGCGCAATGAACTGGAAGGCGTTCGTGGAATCCATGAGTCTGGTCGAGGAGACTTTGCGCTCGGATCCTGCCGACGTTTACAGCAAAATGGATTTCTCAACCCGGGATCGCTATCGCCATTCGGTCGAAGCCATCTCCCGGTGCAGCCAGTTTTCGGAAGCGGAGGTTGCGCGCAAGGCCGTGCAACTGGCCGCAGACGGCGCACGTCTAAAGGGACACGAAGATCGATCCGCACATGTGGGCTTCTATTTGGTAGACCAAGGCCACGCCATGCTGGGGCGCGTGGCGAATGTGCGGTGGCCATGGGGTACGATCATCGAGCGCAGCATCCGCCGTTTTCCGCTGACATTTTATGTGGGCGGTATTGCGGCAATGACTTTGTTCGCCACGTCCGTATTTGTGTGGCAGGCCGAGAAGCTGGCAGTGCAGGGATGGGAACTCGTTTTCTTTACTCTTGTTGGACTCCTTTGCGCCAGCCAGTTGGCCGTGGCGCTGATGAACTGGCTGTCCACGCTTCTGGTGAAACCCTGCCTGCTCCCGCGCCTGGATTATTCTTCCGGCATCACGCCCGATTGCAGGACTATGGTGGTGGTCCCCACCATGTTCACGAGCCTGACCGGGGTTGATCGCCTGATCGAAACATTGGAAATCCATCATCTCGCGAATCGGGATCAACACCTGCATTTCGCCTTGCTGACGGATTTTCAGGATGCAGCGGAAGAAGTAATGCCCGGCGATCAAGCGCTGCAACAACGGGCAATAGCCGGTGTCGAGATGCTGAACCAGAAATATCACGCCGGAAATAATACC
>JAKFXW010000142.1 GCA_021731185.1 Gallionellaceae bacterium | reverse complement strand
AAGCTATCAAGTTTAAATTTATGGCTGCATTCATGCCGCATTTGCGCGAGATGTTTGTTAGCGGGCGAGAATTTTTATTGTGCGGCGACTGGAATATTGCACACACGGAAAAGGATTTAAAAAATTGGCGCGGCAACCGCAAAAACTCAGGCTTTCTGCCAGAGGAACGTGCTTGGCTAACAGCGTTACTGAATGATATTGGCTTTGTCGATGTATTCCGCCGCCTGCACCCCGACCTCGAAGCCTACACTTGGTGGTCTAATCGGGGTCAGGCTTGGGCAAAGGATGTCGGTTGGCGTATTGATTATCAAATTGCGACTCCCGTCCTTGCCCGCACCGCGCAAAGTGCCGCCATCTATAAAATGCAACGTTTCAGCGACCATGCCCCGCTAATCATAGATTACAATTATATTCTGGAGAGTGAGTAGTGTATATTCCTGTCCATGTTAGAATTCGCAGTTACAGTTTGATTTAGAATACTGGGACTAAGCGCAGGTAAAACTGCCCTATAGGTCTAAATTTAAGGTAAGCCTGACAGTCATCGGGATCAGGGTAATCTCAAGGATCAGGCTAGGCTTTTATCAAATTAACAAGTTAAGTAGTTGAACCTACCAACAAGAAGGATTGAGCAATGACGTGTATGAGAATGAGTGTAGATAAATTAAAAAATCAAATAACCAACATAATCGAAGGGAGCGTTAATTGATCCCCGAAATTGGTAGTTTTGCACTGATTCTGGCAATGGTGTTGGCGCTGATATTAGGTACTTTGCCCATCATAGGCAGCCTGAACGGCAGTCAACGTTTAATGGCCGTGGCCAAGCCTGCTGTATATGGGCAAATGTTGTGTGCGGTGATCGCGTTTGGATGTTTAATGTACTCATTTATTACCTTCGACTTCACCGTCAAATTCGTCGCCAACCACTCCAATCTTTTACTGCCGCTGCAATATCGCGTTGCGGCAACGTGGGGCGGTCATGAAGGTTCACTCCTGCTATGGCTGATCATGCTGGCTGGCTGGACACTGGCCGTAGCCTTGTTCAGCAAACGCTTGCCAGTCGAAATGGTGGCGCGCGTGTTGGGTGTAATGGGTTTGATCAGCATGGGTTTTATTGCTTTTACCTTGTTTACTTCCAACCCCTTTGAACGACTTTTGCCCGGCGCGATAGATGGTCACGACCTTAATCCGCAACTGCAGGATTTTGGCATGATTATTCACCCGCCTTTGTTGTATATGGGTTACGTGGGATTTTCGGTGACCTTTGCTTTCGCGATTGCCGCGCTCATCGGCGGCAAGCTGGATGCAACTTGGGCGCGCTGGTCGCGTCCGTGGACGACGCTGGCATGGATGTTTCTAACCTTGGGGGTCATGCTGGGCAGCTGGTGGGCATATTATGAATTAGGTTGGGGCGGCTGGTGGTTTTGGGATCCAGTCGAAAACGCCTCTTTCATGCCATGGTTGGTAGGAACAGCCTTGATTCACTCTCTCGCTGTCACCGAAAAACGCGGCGCGTTTAAAAGCTGGACGGTGATATTAGCCATCGCGGCATTTTCCCTAAGCTTGCTGGGTACATTTTTGGTGCGTTCCGGCGTGTTAACTTCGGTGCATTCTTTTGCATCCGACCCCACACGCGGCTTATTTATTCTGATCTATATATGCGTCGTGGTGGGTGGCTCGTTGGCACTCTTTGCCTGGCGCGCGCAAAAAGTTGGCCTAGGCAGTGGCTTTGAACTAGTCTCGCGTGAATCCATGTTGCTGGTGAATAACGTGCTGCTGGTCGCTGCGGCTGGCACCGTGTTCTTGGGCACACTGTATCCGCTGTTTCTTGATGCGCTGAATCTTGGAAAAATTTCTGTCGGCCCGCCTTATTTTGAAGCCGTATTTGCGCCCATCATGGGCATTGCCGTGTTGATGATGGGCTTGGGACAAACCGCGCGCTGGAAGCAAGACGGCTTCGCCCGCATCATTAAACAATTATGGCCGTGGATAACAGCCAGTATTGCGCTGGCTATCGTGGTGCCGTTCCTGTTTGGTAAATGGTCAGCACCTGTGGTTGCTGGCGTGTCGCTCGGCTTGTGGGCAATGCTGTCCAGCGTAGCTTTTCTATCCAACCGGGTGAGTAGCGGCACCGAAGGCGCGTGGGCTAAGTTACGCTCCACCACGCGCGCTACCTACGGCATGTTACTGGCACACGCGGGTATCGGCATATTTGTGTTGGGTGTCACGTTGGTGAATGGTTACGAAACCAGCAGCGAAGTACGCGTACGCGCAGGTGATACCACCACGCTAGACGGCTACACGTTTCAATTTTTAGGCGTGCAGGATAAGCGCGGGCCGAATTATGAAGCCGCGCAAGCGACTATTGAGGTCACTAAGCAAGGTACCAAAGTGGCCACACTTTATCCAGAAAAACGCGCCTACACCAAACAATCTGCACCAATGACTGAAGCGGCAATCAGCACAACCGTATTCCGCGATCTGTACGTGGCCTTGGGTGAACAGGTAGGCGTAGAAGAATGGACATTACGCATTATGCACAAACCCATGGTGTACTGGATATGGGGCGGCTGTGTGCTGATGGCGTTAGGTGGTTTATTGGCGGTAACTGATCGTCGCTATCGCCATCCGATAGCGCCCGCTACGGCGCGGATCGTGCCAGTGTAACGGAGGGAATAAAAATGAAACGTACTTTTATTCCACTTGCTGTTTTCGTCGTGCTGGTTGTATTTTTGTGGGTCGGCCTGACCCTCAACCCGCGTGAAGTACCCTCACCCTTGATAGGTAAACCTGCACCCGCGTTTAAGCTAGTGCAATTGCATGAAACTAACCAAGTAATCGCACCTGAGCATCTACGCGGCAAGGTGTGGTTGCTCAACGTATGGGCCTCGTGGTGCGCAACTTGTTTGCAAGAGCACCCATTGCTGGTGGAATTAGCGCGACAAAATATCGTACCCATTTATGGTTTGAACTATAAAGACCAGCGCGAAGCGGGCATGGCTTGGCTGCGGCAGCATGGTAATCCGTATATTCTTTCAGCGCATGATCTGGATGGTCGTGTTGGCATAGACTATGGCGTATACGGCGTGCCGGAAACTTTTGTTATCGACAAAGCGGGTATCATTCGCCATAAAGTAATCGGCGCAATTACGCTGGAAATTGTTGAAGGCAAGTTGCTACCGCTTATCAAGGAACTAAACAATGGTTAAGGAATTGTTACTAAGTTTATTGTTGGTAATTTCGATCCCTTTCGCACAGGCAGGCGAAGCCGTACCTACCAACGACGATCCGGTTTTGGAAAAACGAGTGATGGATTTGTCTGAGCACTTGAGGTGTCTGGTTTGTCAAAACCAAACTATTGCCGACTCCAATGCCGAGCTGGCGGTTGATCTGAGAAATCAGGTACGCGAAAAATTAAAAGCTGGTCAGTCCGAAGAAGAAATTTTGAAATACATGGCGGCGCGCTACAGCGACTTTGTGCTATTCAAGCCGCAGATGAAATCATCGAATTGGTTGTTGTGGTTTGGCCCGCTGCTCATGCTGGTTGGTGGCGCGTGGTTATTGATGGTCACCTTGCGGCAGCGGCGCAAATTGCAATTACAAGCGCCCGTATTGAGTGCTGAAGAACATGAGCGTGCAGAAATATTGCTGTCCGACAAAAAGAGTGCCATGCCAGAAAATTCAGCCCAGAAAAATATAGGGCAGAAAAATATAAAGGATCAGTCATGATAGCGTTTTGGGTTGTAGCCTCCATTATGATTGCGGGCATGTTAGCCTTGCTGCTGCTACCTTTGTTGGGCAAGGGCAAACGTTCTGCATCCAGTTCGCGACAGGAAACAAATTTATCTATTTATCGCGATCAATTGCGTGAGTTAGATGCAGATTTCGCCGCTGGCACACTGGATGAAACTCAGCATCGCGCCGCGCGCAGTGATTTGGAAAGCCGCGTGTTGGAAGATTCTACTGGTGCAGAAGGAGGCGCTTCATCTGATGCTAGTGCAATAACAGCTCATCCGCGCTCAGTGAGCGTATCAATTGGAATTGTCGTAGCACTCCCTGTTATGGCGGTGGCGTTGTACTTTTGGGTCGGTACACCAGCTGGGCTAAATCCGCAAACGCAAGTAGCAGATGCAACACAGGGGCATCAAACTACCCCCGCACAAATTGAAGCGATGGTGGCGCAACTTGAACAACGGTTGCAGGCACAGCCTGACAATGTTGAAGGCTGGGTGATGTTGGCTCGTTCCTATGCGTCCATGCGTAGATTTGCCGACTCCAGTGCGGCCTATGCGCGCGCGGTCGCATTGGTGCCGGATAACGCGCCACTGCTGGCTGATTATGCTGATGTGCTGGCCATGAGCAAACAAACTTTGCAGGGTGAACCGGAGAAAATTATTCGACGCGCGTTAAAAATTGAACCAACAAACCTGAAATTATTATCCCTCATGGGTTCTGCTGCATTTGAGCGACAGGATTATCGTGCGGCGGAGAGTTGGTGGCAAAAAATGCTTAAGTTGATTCCCCTCAATTCATCATCGGCTCAATCAGTCAACAATAGTATCGCCGAAGCACGCCGCCTAGGTGGAATGTCTCCCCGTGTGGTCGCACCAGCGCCAGCACCAGCTATGAACGCTATGGTCAGTGGAACTGTGCAGCTAGACCCCGCATTACGCTCACAGGTGGCTGACACCAATGTAGTTTTTATCTTTGCTCGGGCAGCGGGTGGTGGGCGTTCCCCCCCTTTGGCTGCCATGCGTAAATTAGTAAAAGATTTACCATTGACTTTTACACTGGACGACAGCATGGCGATGATACCTAACATGAATTTATCTTCTACTGCTAGTGTGGTTGTTGGCGCGCGGATTTCTAAAACTGGCAACGTCATGCCCAGCCCGGGAGATTTGCAAGGCTTCTCGCAAACAGTGAATGTGGGGCAGAAGAATATTCTAATCACGATAGATTCTGAAGTTAAATAACAGTCTACTAAGGAAGCACTGATTGAATCCTCCATGAGCCACGTTGCAGACCAAATTGTGATGATCGCAAGGCGCATCCCGAAGGCCAGGGGTCATTCTCCCTGGCGAGGGGTGCAACACAGCGAGCGCGCAATTTGGTCGCAACCCACACGGGACATGGTTTTACGGGCGGCCTGCATTGTCGCAAGACTAGCCAAGGGAACGACCCTTAGCGTCACCTTGCTCCGTGCATTCCATCCCGCAAAGCCGATGTCGCAGCCAGCGTGTTTTGTTTGGGCTTTAGCCCATTACAACCACGGCGTGCCCCTTGCGGGTACATGTGGGATTAAATCAGTGCTTCTCTAGAGTGTTCACCGATGAGGTGATGGCTATGCCAGATACTAACGCAGCACGGCGGCAATTTTTACAGCTTATCATGTTGGGGATGGCAGGATACGTGTTGGGAGGTTGCAAAAGTGAGGGGCAGTTAGAAAGCGAATTTCGAAATCGGTTCTTACAAAACTTCCCCAAGTTTCCGCGCTTTCAACCTGGCGAACATACTGCTGTACTTCATTCTCCCACCTCCTATTCTGGTGTAGCGCTGGTAGTGAATATCTGGGCTTCATGGTGTGGGCCATGTGTATATGAAATGCCCAGCTTGCAAAAATTAGGGACATTTTTTAAGCCGGAAGATTTACAAATTATTGGCATTAACGTTGATAAAGATTTCAACTTAATGCGCGAATTTTTACTGCGAAACCAGCTTAATTTTCCCGTGGTGCTGGATCCTGCGAATGAAATGTTGCGCGCTCCCTACCTTCCCAGCACTTTTTTATTGCGGCGAGATCATACAATTGCCCAAGTGTTTGTGGGAGACAGAGATTGGTCTGATCCCAGTGTAATCAGTGAAATTGAAAAGCTGCTCGCCATTAAACGCCAAGTACCGACAAAACTTCCTGATAATTCTCCAAGAGCGGATGGCTTGTCATGATGCCAGCGGCAGATAAAAGTGAAGCGCATGAGAGACTGACCGAGAAAGCTGACCTGCCCCCACGTTTGGGCCACAAATTCGCATGCTAAGCGGAATGTCATTACGCGCTAAAGGCGTGTTGGTATTGGTGCTGTTTCTAGCTTATACCCTAGCAGCGGGTTTCATTTTGGGACTGGAACGCAACACGCTTTTTACTGACATTCAGCGGTTGGAAGCATTAAACACTGAAGAGGCAGCACAGTTTGAAATAAACATGTTGGTTGCGCGTGCCATGTTAATAGTGAATGATAATTACCATTCAGCCAATTTAAAAACTCCACATGCACGAGATACGGCCGCTCGTAGCATTACCGCGCAAATCGAAGTATTGTTGCCCAGGTTAGCTTCATTAACTGATACCTATCCCGAATTATTTACGAGTGTGGCGGAACTACAAATCAATCTTGCCAACTTGAGTAATGCACAGAACACCTTAAACGCCACTAGGATCGGCACAGTACGCCAAAATCTGCACAGATTAGTTCTTGATCTGGATCAAGTCACAAAAAAAATTCAGCAAAGTAAGCACATTCAATTGGAACGGTATCATGCCACATTTGATCGGCTCTCCTTGGCATGGTCTGTGCCGGCGGGGATTGGAATTTTATTTTTGACGGGCTTGACCATGTTTTTTGTAACCCGCCTGGCGGGCGATGTCCGGCGCGTTCAGGATCGCGCGCTGGCGATTGTGGAAGGGTATCGCGCGCAGCCTTTGGAAATTACGCGGCATGACGAGTTAGGCTCGCTCATGTTGGCGATTAATAAAATGCAATTTGCGCTGCGGCAGCATGAAATGCAGATTGAGCTCATTCGGCAGCAACGTTTCCATAAGGATAAAATGGCGGCAGTGGGATCGCTGGCGGCAGTAGTGGCGCATGAGATTAACAACCCCTTGTCTGCCATTATGGGTGCTGCACAGGCCATGCTGGACATACACCAAGCCAAGGGTGTTCAGAGAGGCGGCGACCATGCAGATGAGGCTTCTCATGCACAAATGATTTTGCAGCAGGCCAAGCGGGTGTTGAATATAACTCGACAAATTTCAGAATTTTCAACGCCCCTCCCCTCTGAACCAGCACTCCTGGATTTAAATACGCTGATACGCGGCACAGCCAGGTTTATTAGCTTTGATCGTCGCTTTGGAAATATTGATATGGAGTTTAATCTCAATCCGCAACTGCCTGCTGTGCGAGCGGTCGGCGATCGCATCACACAGGTGATAATGAATTTACTGGTCAATGCAGCGGACGCGACAGAAGGGCTGGTTGAATCCAAACCTCACATTATAATTTCCACCCAGCATCAGGATAACTATGCCGTCATTAAGGTGACAGATAATGGCATAGGCATGGATCCGAATACTCTAAATTATGTGTTCGATGAATTTTTTACTACAAAATCTCCAGGTAAGGGTAGTGGGATTGGTCTGACTATTTCTAAGTCGCTGATAGAATCAGTGGGTGGAGACATTGCAATCCATTCAGAGCAGGGCGTAGGGACATCTGTCACCGTGCGCCTGTTGCTAGCAACAGAGAGTCAGGGATAAAGGCCATGCATATATTAATTATTGATGATGAAGCTGCGATTCGACAGATTTTGTCGGCATTGGTTAGTCGCGCTGGATATTCAGTCGACCTAGCGACCACAGTTGCAGAGGCGACGGCTAAGCTCGTGCGTGGTGATGTCGATGTAGCACTATGCGATGTGCGTCTGCCGGATGGGGATGGCATTGAGTTAGTGCGCAGTTTTAAAACAGCGGGGGCAGTGATCGACACCCAATTTATTATGGTCACGGCATTTGGCTCAATGGAGACAGCAGTTGAAGCATTGCGCGCAGGCGCAACTGATTACATCACCAAGCCGATGCATAGCGAGGAGTTACTGCATAGGCTGAGTCAAATTGAAGCGATGTTGGGGCTGCGGGCTGAAAACAAGGCGTTGCGTAGTTTCGTGTCGGGTGGGCGAGGACGCTATATGTTTAGCTCGTCCTCGATGCAGCATGTCGACCGTATGGTGAGCAAGGTGGCTTCCACCAACAGTACGGTATTGCTGACGGGCGAAAGCGGTACGGGTAAGGGCTTTGTAGCGCGGCTTATTCATGAACAAAGCCCACGTGCGGCACATTCGCTTATTCCAGTGAATTGCAGCGCGATTCCGGAAAACTTAATGGAGAGTGAGTTTTTCGGGCATATCAAAGGTGCGTTTACTGGAGCAGATAAGGCGCGTAAAGGGTTGTTGACTGAGGCGGATCGCGGCACTATTTTTCTGGATGAAATCGGCGACTTGCCACTGCATCTGCAAGCTAAGTTATTGCACGTTATTGAAGATAAAAAAATTCGTCCCGTGGGTAGTGAGCAAACCCGTGATGTGGATGTACGTATTTTGGCGGCGACCAATCGCAATCTTGAGGATATGGTCAAGGAGGGTCGTTTCCGCGAGGATTTATATTTTCGCCTAAGCATGTTCCACATACATATTCCGCCCTTGCGTGAGCGGCGCAGTGACATTGCAGGGTTGGTACAACATTTGATGCGTAAAGCGGGTAAGGCATTTTCTGGTGGGATGTTGGACATCGATGCAGAGGTTGAAAGTGCTTTACAGGCATATAACTGGCCTGGCAACGTTAGACAGCTTGAGAATGTCATCCATCGTGCTTATATTCTGGCGGATGGTGGGCGTATTACCATGTCAGATTTGCCACCGGAAATTTCTCGGATGAGCTTGTCCAACGAAGCTTCTGGTGGCACAATTGTAGCAAGTGAGAGCGGGTTAAGAGAGCGGTTGCGTTTAATTGAACTTGAAATTATCGTGCAGGCTATCAATGATTCAGGTGGAGATCGTAAGGCGGCGGCACAAAAACTTGGTATTGGGTTATCTAGTCTCTACCGAAAAATGGACGAATTAGGCACTATTGAATCCAGCAGAGTTGCTGAACCGAATAGAAATACCCAATAAATAAATATGAGCATTCGGCTGAACAAATTGCTGCAGTTGGTTTATTTGACATCCCTGTCTGCCTTAGCGTCAGCAGAGCAGCCCGTAGCACCTGAACAAGTTCTTGCTGCACCTGAACAAGTTCTTGCTGCACCCGAACAAGCTCTTGCAGCACCTGAACAA
>JAKFXW010000151.1 GCA_021731185.1 Gallionellaceae bacterium | reverse complement strand
GCGTATAGCTTGCCGCAAATAGATGGCAAACGGTTGGTGGTGGATATTGGTGGTGGCTCAACCGAATTTATCATTGGGCAAGGCGTGAACCCGCTTAATCTGGAAAGTTTGAACATGGGCTGCGTCAGTCACAGCCTGAAGTTTTTCCCGAATGGAAAAATTACCTCGACATGCAACAGGCAGAATATGCTGCGCGCGATGAAATCCGCATCATCTCCAACCAGTTTACGCACCCGCATTGGGATGTTGCTTTTGGTTCATCGGGTAGCGCGCGTGCTGGGCGAAATTTTTGAACATTGTCCCCTTGTGGGGCAAAGCGGGCTGACGAATGGCGATGCTTCTGTGGTTAAAGGGGACATCAATTTAGCTGGACTGGAACGACTGCGAGAGTTATTGCTCAATGCGGGCGATGTTACCCGCCTGAATCTGCCAGGATTAAAGCCTGAGCGTGCGCCAGTGCTACCTGGGGGCTTGGCGATTATGCTGGCCGCGTTTCGCGAACTGGGCATAGCGTGTATGCAAATTACTTCCGGCGCGCTACGCGAAGGCGTTTTATATGATTTGCTGGATCGCGCCCACGACCAAGATATGCCCGATGTCACGGCTCACCAGATGATGCAGCGTTACCATGTCGATGCGCCGCAAGCGGCGCAGGTCGAGCGTCTCGCCAAGCATCTGGCGCAACAATTTTTGGGTGAGTACACAAACCAGCAATCATTACGCACCCTTAGCTGGGCGGCAAGCTTGCACGAAATGGGTTTGCATATCGCATATTGAGGGCTATCACAAACACACTGCATATTTGTTAAAAAATGCCGACATGCCGGGTTTTACAAAAAAAGAACAAGACCAACTCAGCTTGCTCACCTTGGCGCATCGTGGTGGCCTGGCAAAAATGCGCGGGCTGCTCAATAGTGCTGAAGACGTTGCGCTGGTGATGGCACTGCGACTCGCCGTGATTTTTTGCCGCAGCCGTAACGATGCTCCTCTGACAATTCCGCATCCGGCAAGCCGGATAGCGGATTGCGTACCGTTGGTACAACCAAAAATTCAAGCCCGTTTCAGCGGCACAAAATTTTATCTGGAACTTGATTCGCAGTGGCTGACACAGCATCCGCTTACTCACGCTGCATTACAGGCCGAAGTAAAAGAGTGGCAGGAATTCGGTTACGGTATGCAAATCACAGGCTTGGCTGGATAAGGGCACATCTAAAAATCCAACTTCCGTCGCTATACTGCGTTGCTCACAAAAAATTACTTCTAACATATTAAACATATGCGTCGTCGTAATTTTTTGTTCGCGCCTTGTCTGGCTTAGAAATTTGAATTTTTAGAAGTCCCCATAAGTAAATTTGCGCTGAAAGTTTAGCAGCCCGCCCCGTAAGTTCGTTTACTGCTCCCGTGTTAAACTAGCGTTGAAGCTGGCTAGACAGTCGCCGCGTATGCAAATACGGGGAGGAAAGTCCGGGCTCCATAGAGCAGGATGCCGGTTAATGACCGGACACCGTGAGGTGATGAACAGTGCCACAGAAATTAAACTGCCGATGGCCGGACTTGCCACCCGCAAGGGTGGCAAAGTCACCCAAGAAGAGCTGGGGCGAAAGCTCCAGCGAATTTTGGGCAAGGATCAGGTGAGGGTGAAACGGCGGGGTAAGAGCCCACCGCGGACGTGGTAACACGGACGGCACGGTAAACTCCATTCGGAGCAAGACCAAATATGCTGACTATGACGTTGCTCGCGTCGTCAGCGGGTAGGTTGCTTGAGCGTCAGGTAACGAAACGCCTAGAGGAATGACTGTCCACGACAGAACCCGGCTTATCGGCTGGCTTCACCTTATTTGTTAAAGAGTATTGTATTTTCGCGGCACTACTAAACGTTGCATTTTTCGTTAATTTGAGGGTATTTATCATGTCGCTATTATTTTCTAAAACCACTTTAGGTTCACTTACCCTGCAAAATCATTTGGTCATGAGCCCGATGACGCGCAATCGCGCTATCGGTAACATTCCGAATGAACTGATGGCGCAATATTATGGGCAACGTGCCAGTGCGGGTTTAATTATTACCGAAGGCACTTCACCGTCGCCGAATGGTCTGGGCTATCCGCGCATACCCGGAATATTTTCTGCGGCGCAGGTTGCCGGATGGAAGCTGGTGACTGCGGCGGTGCATGCTAAGGGTGGGAAAATATTTATGCAACTCATGCATTGCGGGCGTATTAGTCATGCGCTGAATTTACCTGCAGGAGCGCGCGTGATTGCACCATCGGCGGTCGCTGCGGCGGGCGAAATGTACACCGATGCCGAAGGTATGAAGCCACATCCTGTGCCGCAGGCAATGAGTGAAGCAGACATCAGGGTGGCAATTGAAGAATATGCACAGGCCGCACGAAATGCGGTAACAGCAGGATTTGATGGCGTTGAGCTGCATGGAGCCAACGGTTATTTGATCGAGCAATTTATCCGTCCTAACACCAATATACGCACCGATAATTACGGCGGTACAATTGAAAATCGCGGGCGGTTTATGTGCGAAGCGGTCGCTGCGGCAATTGCTGCCATCGGTAAAGACAAGGTCGGCATACGCTTGTCACCCTTTGGCGTATTCAACGATATGCCGCTGTATGCCGCGATGGAAGATGATTACGCCTATCTGGCAAAAAAGCTTAATACGCTTGGTTTAGCCTATATTCATCTGGTTGATCATTCATCAATGGGTGCGCCCACCGTGCCGGATTCTATGAAGGCGACATTCCGCAGCGTGTTCAAGGGCAAGCTCATTCTCTCGGGTGGCTATGATGCGGCGCGCGCCGAAAGCGATTTGGCTGCAGGGAAAGCGGATTTGATTGCGGTGGGGAAACCTTTTCTTGCCAACCCGGATTTGGTTGCACGATGGAAAACTGGCGCAGCACTCAATGCGTTTGATATGAACACTTTCTATACGGCTGATACCAAAGGTTACACAGATTATCCAACGCTTTAACTGGCACGCTAACGGGGTTTTTACAGAGGCTTGGCAACATAAGCCTCTACTTAAATCACGTTGAACGGGTAGCAACATCAAACTGCAAGCGTGCTAGCCTAGCGTACAGTCCACTCTGTTTACGCAAGTCTTCCGGTGTGCCGATCTCGACAATACGCCCGTGTTCCAGCACCACGATACGATCCACTTTCTGCACCGTCGCCAGGCGATGCGCGATGATGAGTGTGGTGCGACCTTGCATGGCGGCATTCAGCCCCTGTTGCACTAAAAGTTCCGATTCTGCATCCAGCGCGCTGGTGGCTTCGTCCAGCAACAGCACGGGCGCGTTCTTCAAAATCGCACGGGCAATGGCGATGCGCTGACGCTGTCCGCCAGACAAGCGCATGCCGCGTTCGCCGAGAAAAGTTTGGTAGCCCTGCGGCAGACGATTGATAAATTCATCTACCTGCGCGGCGCGGGCAGCGGCGTAAACTTCTTCATCGCTGGCAGTGGGGCGGCCATAGCGAATATTGTCCAGCGCGTTAGCCGAAAAAATCACCGCGTCTTGCGGCACGATGGCAATTTTATCACGCAGGTCATGTAGCAAAAGTTGGCGTATATCCTGCCCGTTGAGGCGGATGGTGCCCTCACTCACATCATAAAAACGCAGCAGCAATTGAAATAATGTGGTCTTGCCCGCACCGGAGGGCCCGATCAGCGCGACACTTTCGCCGGGTGCAATGTCGAGTGAAATATTATCCAGTGCAGGGGTTTGCAAGCGTGATGGATAACGAAAGCTGACCTGCTCAAAGCGTATCGCTACCTGCTTTTGCGGGGTGGTCTGCGGCATGGCAGATGCCGCGATGTCAGATTTTGTGCCCCCCGGTTTTGTGCCATCCGGTTTTGTGACAGCAGTGTCTTGAATAGCAGATTCTGCATAAAGTAATTCCAGCAACCGTTCAGTTGCGCCCGCTGCGCGCATCAGATCACCCCATACTTCGGCCATCGTGCCCACGCCACCCGCTACCAGCGCGGCATATAGAATGAATGAGGCAAGTTCGCCAATCGTCATGACGCCTTCGCGCACTTGATTCACACCCACCCACAATACAAAAATAATTGCGCCCATCACGGCGGTAATAATCAGTGCTGTCAAAAAAGCGCGCACACGAATGCGTCGAATCGCCACGATAAAACTTAATTCCGCGCTATTCGCAAAACGCCGTGTCTCGCGCTCCTCCTGCGTGTAAGCTTGCACAGTAGGCACTGCATTTAAAATTTCTCCAGCCAGTGCCGAAGAGTCGGCAATTTTGTCCTGCGATTCGCGAGAGAGTTTTCGCACCCGGCGACCGATTAAAATAATCGGCAGCGTCAACAAAATCATCAGGCCGAGATTCAGCGAGAACAAATAAAAACTGGTCACCGCCAGCATCACCATGCCGCCGATGAATTGGAACAAACTTCGCAATCCCATTGAAATCGAGCTGCCCACCACTGTCTGAATCAGTACCGTGTCACCCGTCAACCGCGACAATACCTCTCCTGTTTGCAGTGTTTCAAAAAATTGTGGCGACTGCTTCAACACCCGCGCATACACTGCACTGCGTAAATCAACCGTCACCCGTTCTCCCACCCAACTCACCATGTAATAGCGTGCCGCTACCGTCAGCGCCCATAAACTCGCCAGCCCAAACAGCACGGCAAAATGCCCATCTAAACTCTGTGTGCTTATTAGCGCCCCACTGGATAAAGCGCCACTTGGATTTTTAACCTGCCCGAAGCTGAAATCAACTAAATCGCGAAATGCTAAGGGCAATATCAACACTGTCGCCGACGCAAAGCTCAACAACAAAAAAGCCAGTAGCACCTGCTTACGATAGGGTAGCAAAAAAGGCAGCAAGTCGCGCAAAGAAAACAGGTGCTTGGTAGTGGGAAAGGTGTGCGTGTTGATGATAATTAATCCTTAAATATGGGTGACTCAAAATTTTGCTCGCGAAAGTTCGGAGCAGACAGTAAGGATTATAGGAGCAACTGAGGTAAGTTGAAAAAATGGGTACAAACGTTTCGCGGATTTAAGCATGAACTGTCGTTATGACAAAAAACCTGATTACTCTATCCCTGCTTCGCGATGTCGCCGAGAAGCGACCAGATAAAGAGTGAATTTACCGCTCAGATTGTAACAGTCATAACCAATGACTAAGCTGTCGCTATTGGGCGACAGCTTAGTCAGATGTCTAGTTGTTTCATCAGCACCAGCAAGAGCAGCAAACGGGCCACGGTGTTGTGGCGGCTCTCCAAGCGTGTTTTCCTTTGCCCGATTGAACGGGTGTTGTCAGATAACGGTGGTGAGTTCAAAGCCGCATTTGATGTGGAAGTAGCACAGGACGGGGTAGGCCGCTGGTTAACCTATCCCAAGACACCGAAGATGAACGCCCATGTCGAACGTTTTCAGGACAGTCTTCAAAACGAGTTTGCGGCTTACTATGAGGATTTGTTATTCACCGATGTAAATTTGTTCAACGGTAAGTTGCTCGACTATCGGTCTGATTCAACACCGAGCGTCCTCATTATGGTCTTGGGTTATTATCACCTGATGAGTTCTTGAAAAATAACCATCAGTGCAATATGTATTGGCGGGAGACAGTTTCTTGACAGGGGGGGTATTCCTCACTAGAATGCGCGGTCTTTTTATGGGCCGTCACGGCACAGTGAGTGTTAGGTGTCGTGGCGGCTGTTGTTTTCATAACAAACAAGATTGAAGAATTTTTAGGACATAAAGCAATGCCAACCATTAATCAGTTAATACGCAAGCCTCGGGCCGCAGAGCCTGCGAAAAGTAAAGTACCCGCTTTAGGTGGAAGTCCGCAGAAGCGTGGTGTGTGTACTCGGGTGTATACCACCACACCTAAGAAGCCCAATTCCGCTTTGCGTAAGGTGGCCAAGGTGCGCTTAACCAGTGGATTTGAGGTCATCTCGTATATTGGTGGTGAAGGGCATAATTTGCAGGAGCACTCCGTGGTGCTGGTGCGTGGCGGTCGTGTGAAAGATTTGCCAGGTGTGCGTTACCACATGGTGCGCGGTAGCTTGGATACGGCGGGCGTGAAGGATCGTAAACAATCCCGCTCTAAATATGGCGTGAAGCGTCCTAAAAAAGCGTAATGGCGAATTTTGATCGCTAACGCTCGTAAATTTGTATTTGTAATCGTCGGTTAATTTTGAGGTTTAGATATGCCAAGACGTAGAGAAGTCCCTAAACGTGATGTTCTGCCAGACCCTAAGTATGGGAATCAGGATCTGTCCAAGTTTGTAAATGTGCTGATGGCATCTGGCAAAAAGTCTGTTGCAGAGCGCATTCTTTATGGCGCGCTGGAACAGGTGGTCAAGAAAAGTGGTAAAGACCCAATTGAGGTATTTAATCTGGCCTTGGTTAATGTTAAGCCGCAGGTTGAAGTGAAAAGCCGTCGCGTGGGCGGTGCAAACTATCAGGTTCCAGTCGAGGTTCGTCCTTCGCGTCGCATGGCTTTGGCGATGCGCTGGCTGCGGGATTTTGCACGCAAGCGTGGTGAGAAATCCATGGGGATGCGTCTGGCGGGTGAGTTAATTGATGCTGCTGAAGGTCGCGGCGGCGCAGTAAAAAAGCGTGAAGAAGTTCACCGCATGGCTGAGGCGAACAAAGCCTTTTCCCATTTTCGTTTCTAGAGTTTCTGTTGCTGGCTTTATTTTTTTGTTGGCACTTTTATTCCCCCAAACATTTTGTGATTCAAGTTTTTTAAGTTAGGTATCTACTGTGGCACGTAAAACACCAATAGAGCGGTATCGTAATATCGGCATCAGCGCGCATATCGATGCGGGTAAAACTACGACTACAGAGCGCGTGCTGTTTTATACAGGCGTGTCGCATAAAATAGGCGAAGTGCATGATGGCGCGGCTATTATGGATTGGATGGAGCAAGAGCAGGAGCGTGGCATCACGATTACTTCTGCGGCTACCACTTGCTATTGGACGGGGATGGATAAAAATTATCCAGAGCACCGTATTAATATTATTGACACGCCGGGGCACGTCGATTTTACGATTGAAGTAGAGCGTTCTATGCGCGTGCTGGACGGTGCTTGTATGGTGTATTGCGCCGTGGGTGGCGTGCAGCCGCAATCTGAAACAGTTTGGCGGCAGGCGAATAAATACAAGGTTCCGCGTTTGGCGTTTGTCAATAAGATGGATCGCTCCGGTGCGAATTTCTTGAAGGTGTACGATCAAATGCGCGCGCGCCTGCGTGCTAACGTGGTGCCTATTCAGTTGCCCATAGGAGCAGAAGAGAAATTTGAAGGTGTGATTGATCTGGTTCGCATGAAGGCGATTTACTGGGATGATTCCACGCAAGGCATGAAGTTTGAGTTGCGTGATATTCCGGCCAATCTGACCGCAGGGGCTAAAGAGTGGCACGACAAAATGGTCGAAAATGCTGCTGAGGCATCAGAAGATTTAATGAACAAATATCTTGAGGGTGGCGAGCTGACCGAGGCTGAAATTAAGCAGGGTCTGCGTGCGCGTACTATTGCGGGCGAGATAGTGCCTATGTTATGCGGCTCAGCTTTTAAGAACAAAGGCGTACAGGCGATGCTGGATGCGGTGTTGGACTACCTGCCTGCGCCGACCGATATTCCGCCTGTAAAAGGTGAGCTGGAAAATGAAACAATTGGTGAGCGCAAGGCGGAGGATACCGAGCCATTTTCTGCATTAGCTTTTAAAATTATGACTGACCCATTTGTGGGGCAGCTAATTTTCTTCCGCGTTTATTCGGGTAAGTTAAGCACGGGCGATACGATTTATAATTCGGTCAAGGGTAAGAAAGAGCGCGTAGGTCGTATCTTGCTCATGCATGCGAACGAGCGTGAAGAAATTAAAGAAGTTTTCGCGGGCGACATTGCTGCGGCAGTAGGTTTAAAAGATGCAACGACTGGCGATACGCTGTGTGACCCAGCCAAGGTTATTATCCTGGAGCGCATGATATTCCCTGAGCCAGTTATCCACGTTGCGGTTGAGCCAAAAACCAAAGCAGATCAAGAAAAAATGGGTATGGCGCTGAATCGTCTGGCGCAAGAAGATCCGTCATTTCGCGTGCGTACTGATGAAGAATCGGGTCAGACCATTATTTCAGGTATGGGCGAGCTGCATCTGGAAATTCTAGTTGATCGTATGAAGCGTGAATTCGGTGTAGAAGCCAACGTGGGTGCACCGCAAGTTGCTTATCGCGAGGCCATTCGCAAGTCAGTGGAAGTTGAAGGAAAGTTTGTTAAGCAGTCCGGTGGTCGTGGTCAGTTTGGCCATGTCTGGTTGAGGGTTGAGCCTAACGAAACGGGCAAGGGTTTTGAATTTGTGGATGCAATTAAAGGTGGCTCTGTTCCGCGTGAATTCATTCCGGCAGTGAAAAAGGGCTTGGAAGAGACGCTGCCGAGTGGCGTGTTAGCTGGCTTCCCAGTGGTGGATATTAAGGTCACCTTGTTTGACGGTTCGTACCATGATGTTGACTCAAATGAGAACGCCTTTAAGATGGCCGCCTCAATGGGCTTTAAGGATGGAATGCGTAAAGCGAGTCCCGTGCTGCTGGAGCCGATGATGTCGGTCGAGGTGGAAACGCCAGAAGATTACACTGGCACGGTGATGGGCGATTTGTCTTCACGTCGCGGCATGGTGCAGGGTATGGACGATATGATGGGCGGCGGGAAGATTGTTAAAGCAGAAGTGCCGTTGGCTGAGATGTTTGGTTATTCCACAGCGTTGCGTTCCGCAACGCAAGGGCGTGCTACATACACTATGGAATTTAAGCACTACACCGAAGCACCAAAAAATGTGGCTGAAGCAGTAATGAGTAGCAGGAAATAACGTTTAGATATGAGGAAAAATCATGGCAAAGAGTAAATTTGAACGCACCAAACCGCACGTCAACGTCGGCACCATCGGTCACGTCGACCATGGCAAAACCACCTTGACGGCGGCGATCACCACCGTTTTAGCTAAAAAATTTGGCGGCGAAGCCAAGGCCTACGACCAAATTGACGCAGCGCCGGAAGAAAAGGCGCGCGGCATCACCATCAACACCGCCCACGTCGAATACGAAACCGCCAACCGCCACTACGCCCACGTAGACTGCCCCGGACACGCCGACTACATTA
>JAKFXW010000222.1 GCA_021731185.1 Gallionellaceae bacterium | reverse complement strand
TCCAGTTTCCGATAAAAAGGAGCACAAGGCGGCAAGGATGAGGCGACGAAGACAGTACATTTGAGTACGGCTAGGAGCCGAAGACGAAGGTAACACAGTGATCGTTTTTATCGGGAATTGGAATTAGGGGGTTACTACGCGCACTTCCCACTCATCAATCAATAATTGCATGCTCAGTTCTCCGCGTTGCAGGCTGATGCGCAACGGCAAACTATCAGGTGCGGGGGTTGTGTAGCGGAGATAGTTGATGATCCATTGATCTTGCAGTAGCTGGCTGACTTGCCCGTTGGTATTACTCTGCATTTCAAACGAACTGCCGGGTGCGGGCATGGAAAATACCCAGTAACGCAATCCAGCAAGGGGTAGTGACCAGCCCAGCACTTGCTGCGTAAGCGATTCGACATCAGGCGCGGCGTAATGTTTATTCGAGGTATCCAGCGTTACTCCATCTACACTTTTATGTATGCGCGCTACTGTTTTGCCCAGCGGGGCGAACAATAAAATTTCATCTTTTTGCAGGCTGTGCGTCCAACGCACTGTGGCAGATGTGCGCTCACCCTTGTGCTTAACGACAAGGCGTCCGGTGATGACAAACGGTTTATTTTCAATTTGTGCCGGGCGAATCAGCACTGGGGGTGGTGTTGCAACGCTGGCGCAGCCTGTCACGAACAACAGTATGAGCAATAAATAATAGCGGCACGATCGGTTATTTTTCACAAATAATCTCTATAGACAAACTCTTGCAGACGTTTTTCAAAAAACTACTATTGCAGAAATTTATTAACCACACCGACCAGAACAGCGTTGTCTGGATGATCCTTGATTGCCTGACGCAATATTTTAGTAGCCTCGTCTTTGTGACCCTGTACCCATAACACTTCACCCAAATGTGCGGCGATTTCCGGATCAGGATTAGCGCTGTAAGCACGCCGCAAAAATGCTACGCTCTTGACCAAATCGCCCAGTCGATAAAAGCCCCAACCCATGCTGTCGATAATCGCCGCATCATTCGGGGTCAACGCATACGCCTGTTCTACAAGCTGCATGCCTTCCTGCACACGCTCGTTTCTATCCAGCATATCGTAACCCAGCGCGTTGTAAGCCTGAGCATTCTGCGGGCTAACCTCGATCAATTTACGCATCATTTTCTCAAAAACATCACGCTTACCAAGCTGGCTGGACACCATCCCAGCGTCATACAGTAGATCGGGGTGATCGGGATGTTTTTTCAGCCCTTGTGTCAGCACTTGATACGCAGCGTTAAGTTGCTTTGCTTCGCGCAGAAGTTGCGACTCGACCAGCACGACTTGCACGCGCTGTTGATTGTCTTCTGCCAGCATCGCATGCAAATGTTTACGTGCGTCGTCCAGTTTGCCCAGCCTGCCCAGCAACAATGCAATGCGTAGATTGGCTGGAAAGACGTACTCACCTTCCTGTACTTTGCGATAATTTTTTAGTGCCTCTTCATTCTGCTTGCGCGTATCGCTGATCTGCGCCAGATAGTAGTACACGCGATCCTGATCTTTTTTGCTGCTTATCAAAATCTGGTTTAATTCCTGTTCAGCGCGATCCAACTCGCCCATTTCCAGCGACAACAATGCCACCGCAAAAGACAAATCAGGACTATTCGGAAACACTCCCAGCAACAATTGGAACTCCTTGCGCGCGCCCTCGAATTGCTTTTGCCCAGTTAATAGCCGCGCATTAAACAAACGCATTTCTCGTGAATCAGGATAATCGTCCAGATATTTTTTAACCAATGCCAATGCCTGATCTGGCTTGCTACGCAGTAATAACTGCGCTTCCAGCATAGTTGCGCTGTCCCACTCCGGGCGCAAAATACGCGCCTGATGTGCCGCCTGCAGTGCCACTTCACTTTTACCTGCGGCATCAGCTGCTTCCGCCATTGCCCATTGCGCCTCGGCCAGTTTTGGATAAGGTTGAGCTAAATCATGCACCAGCGCGTACACCGCCGCTTTATCAGGATGACGCGCCATCACAGGGTAAATCTGTAAAAATACATTCCCTCTATTTTCAGTATCTGCTGCTGCTAACAGCGCGACTAGACCAGCACGCGCCTCTTCCAGCATGCCGCCACTTAACAAAATGATGGCAATCCCCTGCTTGGCTTGCGTCGATTTCGGCTCCAACTCTTGCCACAATCTAAAAGCTTCCATAGCCTTGTCAATTTGCCGCGCTTCATAAGATAAACGCGCAGCATGCGCTGCCAATCGGGGATCGCGGGTAGATTTTGCAACGTCCAAATACGCCTGCACGCCGATGTCTGGTCTGCCGCGCTGCACAGCAATATCGCCCAGCAAAATTTCATAAAGAATTTGCTGGGTAAGTTCCACATTCGGTAATTCTGTTGAGCCTTGCCCTGCTCCATTGAGGGATAGTGATAGCTCGCCAACTTTGTTGGTTGAAGACTGCACCTGCTGTGGCTTATGGGCGCAAGCACCCAATACCAGTGCACTCACCAGCACCATACCTTTCATGATTACTACGCGCTTTAGATTCATTACCATTCCCGTCAAATTAAATAACCCGGCAAGCCAAATTGTTATGCATCTTTCATTTCGTGCAAGCGCACATATTAGGTTATATTAAACACCACACACAACCTGCATTTTTTCGCGACATGTCCGAATATATCACTCTGTCTGCTCACAATTTACACCATCACCGCGGTCAACGCGAAATTATTCGCAACGTATCGCTGGAGCTGAAGCGTGGAGAAGTGCTGGGGCTGCTCGGACATAATGGCGCAGGCAAAAGCACCACGCTACAAGCACTAGCGGGGGTGTTGCAGATAGACAGCGGGCGAATTGAAATATGCGGCTTTGATCTCAAGCAACACGCGCAAGAAGCGAAATCTCGCATCGGTTTTTTACCGGAAACGCCGCCGCTTTATCAAGACATGCGGGTCGATGATTACCTGACATTTTGCGCCAGACTACATCGTATGCAGCCCGCTGACATTGCCGCTGCCTTAATTCAAACCAAGCAGCGTTGCGGCTTGCAGGATTGTGGCACACATATTATCGGCACACTTTCCAAAGGCTATCAGCAGCGCGTGGGCATCGCGCAGGCCTTAATCCATCAACCTCAAGTCATCATCCTGGATGAGCCAACCGTCGGCCTCGACCCCACGCAAATTAAGGAAATACGCATGCTGATCCGCGAATTGGGCGATGCCCACAGCGTGATTCTGTCCACGCACCTGCTCAGTGAAGTCGAAAACATTTGTGATCGTGTGGAAATTTTACATCATGGTCGTTTGATCTACAGCGATAGCAGCGCGGGTATGCAACAACATGGACAACAGCCTGGCTTTATAGTCAGCCTGCTGACTCCGCCCACAATAAGTGTATTACGTGCAATAAATATGGTCACTCAGGTGGAACAACTATCGCCCACCCAATTTAAAATTCTACATACACATGCAATCAACTCTGGCGACATCGCCGTCCCTGCCGCGTTACTGACCCTAGCAGCGCAGCATGGCTGGCAGGCGCAACAACTCGTCCCATTAAAGGCCAAGCTGGAAGACGTGTTCAACCAACTTACGCAGGATTCATGAGTACCTCGCCGAATATGATTTTCGTCATCGCTCACAAAGAAATTCGCAGCCTGTTTGCCATGCCTTCTACATGGTTGATACTCGCGGCATTGCAATTTATTTTTGCGCTGCTCTTTCTTTCACGCTTGAACGCCTATCTACAAGTACAAGCTCAATTAACGCAACTGGCCAATCCGCCCGGTGCTACACTCATCGTAGCAGCCCCAATGTTTGAGGCACTGGCACTCATCCTGCTGATGCTCATCCCGATATTTACCATGCGCCTGATCGCCGAAGAACGCCGCAATCAAACGCTGATCCTGTTAAAGTCTGCACCCATTTCCAGCACCGAAATTGTGCTGGGAAAATTTCTGGGGCTGTTTATTTTTCTGTCCATCATTATCATCGCTTGCTCGCTCATGGTCATGACACTGGCACTGGGCACGTCTGTAGATTATGGTTTGTTGCTGCTAAATGTACTGGGGCTGTTGTTGTTAGCTGCCAGCTACACCGCGCTGGGCCTGTATTTTTCTGCACTCACTGTGCAACCTGCAGTCGCTGCCATCAGCACCATCGCCGTACTGTTCGCGCTGGGCTTACTGGCTGGCATCTCTCCCGATAGCAGCATTGCATTTGATGCAATCAGCCCGACCCGTCATTTTAGAAGCTTTAATAACGGTCTGTTCAGCAGCACGGACTTGATATTTTTTCTGCTGTTCAGCATCACCTTTGTATTGCTGACCTGGCACAAATTAAAAAATGAATCCGCCTAAACATTTTATTTTCATTGCTCTGTTGCTGACTGCCAGCATTGGCACATACCAACTTGCCGCATATTTTCCAGCGCAAGCCGACCTCACGCAAAATGCACGTAATAGCCTGACCGAAGGCAGTATCGCGGTGCTACAGCAACTGCCTGAGCCGCTGCAACTGACCGTGTATGCCACCGAACAGGATGTGACGTTGGGAAATTTGCGAAAGTTAATACGCGATTTTGTCGCGCTTTACCAACGCTACAAACCCAACATCACACTGACATTTGTTGATCCCATCACGCAGCCGGAAGCGGCGCGCAAGGTAAACATCAAATCCAACGGCGAAATGATTATCGAATATGCGGGGCGTAGCGAACACATCACCACGCTCAACGAGCAATCGCTGTCGAGTGCGCTGCTGCGACTGGCGCGCAGCAAGCATCATCTAGTGATGTATTTGGTCGGACATGGCGAACGTAAATTAGACGGCATTGCAAATCATGATCTGGGCGAATTCGGCAAACGCTTGCAGCAGAATGGTTTCAAACTCAGCCCACTCAATCTCGCGCTGGCGCAAGATGTGCCAGACAATGCCAGCATCTTACTCATCACCCATCCGCAAATAAATATGCTGCCAGGCGAGATAAAAAAATTGCTGCGTTATTACGAACGTGGCGGCAACCTGCTGTGGCTGATGGACACCGAGCCTTTGCACGGTTTAGAACATCTGGCCGCAACGCTCAACATCACCCTTCCCCCCGGCATGGTGATCGACCCCGCCGCCACAGAAATGAATGCACCGTTAGATTGGACGATCAGCACACGCTATCCGCCGCACCCCATCACCCAAAATTTTGATTTGACCACCGCCTTCCCACAGGCGCGTGCTATACAAGCCAAGCCCGGTAGCGAATGGCGCACACTGCTGGAAACCGCACATCGCGGCTGGATCAGCCGCAACAGTCAGCCCGCCAAATTTACTTTTAATAAAGATAGAGATACTCCGGGGCCAGCAATTATCGCGCTCACCCTGCAACGCCATATCGATAAAGGTGAGCAACGTATTGTGATTGTCGGCAACGGTGCATTTTTAGCGAACACTTATGTGGGCAACGGCGGCAATATGGATCTGGGCATCAACATGGTGAGCTGGCTGACCAACGATGATCGGTTGATCGCCTTGCAACCCCGCTCAGTGAATGATGGCAGCATTATCCTCAGCCAATTTCAGCTAGGCGGCATCATGCTGATGAATATCATCGTGCTACCAGTGCTGCTTATTTTGATCGGCGGAATGTTGTGGTGGCGCAGAAGAAATACCCGTACAAAAAACATCAACCCCACATAAAACCATGCCTGAATTACCTGAAGTTGAAACCACACTGCGCGGCTTGGCGCCGCACTTAATCGGCCAAACTGTCAGCGATGTCAGCATCCGCACCCCGCAACTGCGCTGGGCGATTCCCCCGCAATTACCCGGCTTGTTGCGCCAGCAAACCATACGCGCACTGCATCGCCGCGCTAAATATCTGCTGATTGAATTCGATCATGGCACACTCATACTGCATCTGGGCATGTCTGGCAGCCTGCGCCTGCTGCCTATCGGCACTGCTGCCTTACCGCATGAACATTTCGATTTGATATTGGACAACGGTACACTCATGCGACTGCGCGACCCGCGTCGCTTCGGCGCAGTGCTGTGGCATAGCGGCGACGCTATGAATCACCCACTGCTTGCAAAATTAGGTGTTGAGCCGCTGGAAGAAAATTTCACTGGCCCCTATCTTTTTCAAGCCACACGCATGCGCAACGCCGCCATTAAACTCATCATCATGGATCATCATATCGTGGTGGGAATTGGAAATATTTATGCGAACGAAGCACTGTTCCATGCTGGCATACGCCCCGAAATGATGGCCAGCAAACTAAGCAAACCACGCAGTGCGCGTTTGGTGCAAACCCTGCGTGAAACGCTGATCAGTGCTATCACACAAGGCGGCAGTAGTCTGCGCGACTACGTCGGCAGCGATGGAAACGCCGGGTATTTTCAACAAAATTATTATGTCTATGATCGCGCAGGTGAACCCTGCCGCACTTGTAACACCGCGATTAAGCAAATCACCCAAGGGCAACGTTCCAGCTTTTACTGCGCGGTTTGCCAAAAATAAATTGTAAAATAATGAAGCGTTAAAAGTCGGGCGGCTGATCTACTTCAACCATCCCTTGCGATGAAATATCCAGAACGGCACAACGATGGACAGTGCCATCAAACCTACAGAAAACGGGTAACCGCCAGTCCACGCCAACTCGGGCATGAATTGAAAATTCATGCCGTAAATAGATGCAATTAAGGTGGGTGGTAACAAGGCCACCGAAGCCACCGAGAACATGCGCACGACTTTATTCTGAGTGACGTTGATGAAGCCGACGGTGGTGTTCATCAAAAAATTAATCTTATCGAACAAAAAAGCGGTGTGCCCGTCCAGTGAATCAATGTCGCGCACTATCTGGCGCGCTTCGTTGAGTTGATTGGGTTTGAGCAAGCTGCCGCGCATTAAGAATGAAACAGCGCGGCGGGTATCCATCAAGTTGCGGCGTATGCGTCCGTTTAAATATTCGCTATGCGCGATTTTTGCCAACACCTCACCCGCTTCACTATCACCCAAAGAATTTTTTAGCACACGGCTGCCCACCACGCCGAGATCAACATACACAGCCTCTAGCGTATCAGCCGAAAACTCCACATCCGAGCCATATAAATCAATCAGCACATCCAGGCTATCCCCTATTACTTCAGGATGCCCCAAGGTGCGCTGCCGGAACATCTGAAACAACGGCAGATCCTCGTCATGCACGCTGAACAGTACATTGCGCGCAATCACAAACGCCACAATTACGCTCAATGTCCCCAACTCTTTGCCACGTAAAAAATCGGAGCGAACATGCAACACTGTGTCCTCTTCGTAAAATCTCGCGCTCGCCTCAATGTCGCGCAGATGTTCCGGATATGGCAGGGTGATAGAAAACGTGGTGTTAATCCAATCACGCTCTTCCTCGCTGGGTGCGATGATGTCTATCCAGATCGGTATGTGAGTAGCAATCTCGTTTGGTTCAATGCCAACCAAACGACCATTTTTCAAGGTAAATATTTTTATCATGCATTAGCTCCTCTTGAAGATGCCCTAAATGCGGCATTATCCACAAAACATGAAGGAAAGACCACGATGCTGCGCTTTCTCAGCCATTATTTTTGCTCAAGTGGTCATTTTCAGAAGCCAGCATCCACAGCACAAAAGGATAACGACACTGGATGTCGCCAAATTCAATCCTCTCATCACATCCAATATTTTCCAAACACAAAAAACCCGCCGATTGGCGGGCTTTCCTATATTCCATGTGCGCGATTTTAGCTGCCTGCGCCGTGCTTCTTCCCACCACCCAGCCAATCCATCAAGGCGAAAGCCAAGCCTGAGAATACGAAAGTAATATGTATACCCACTTTCCAGCCCAATTGTTCGTTGGTAAAGCTGCTCACATTGACGAACGATTTCAATAGTTCGATACCGGAAATCGCGATGATAGAGCCTATCAGCTTCATTTTTAGATCAGCAAAATCTACATGACCCATCCAGTCCGGTCGATCTTCGTGCGAGCCCGTATCAATTTTAGAAACAAAATTTTCATAACCCGCGAACACGATGATAATAAGCAAATTCGCCACCAATACCAAGTCTACCAGTGACAGTACACCGACTACCACCAGCCCACCCTCGCCGTTTCTGAGGATAGTAATCAGGTGCAGGAACTCCACGCCGAAATACCACAGCAGCACAATGATTGCGCCAACCAAGCCAAGGTAAAACGGTGCCAATAGCCAGCGGCTGGCGAACATAAGTTTTTCTAATGCGTTTTCTATCATTCTATTTTCCAAGGTAATTATATGTAACATCCAAAAACATACTGGGTGTGGCGGCTCAACCACTACAGCCGCCCCACCCGGTTATTCAAAACTTATCCTACAATTGAATCCAACAACTTTTCCTGACTAAACATGCTTAAATATTTTAAATTCCGCGAGCGCGCTCCTTGCGTACCTTACTAATCACTTCATCTAAAACGCGCATCGTTTCTTTTGGCCCCAAGCCAGTAATCGTATATTTCCCATCCACTGTAATGGTTGGCGTGCCGCGAATACCATAGCTCATGGTCATTTGTCTGACCCGCGCCACTTTGCTTTGCGTAGAAAAAGAGTTATAGGCATCGCCAAATTTTTTGGCATCTACGCCCTGCTTAGTAACAAACCCAAGAATTTTTTCCTGATCACGCAAATCAACCATTTGAACATGCCATGCCTGGAACAGGCTGTCATGAACACGATGCAATTCACCAATTGATTCCAATGCAAAAAATGTACGTGCCATCGGTTCCATATTTGCGGAAAAAATGGTTGGCACATAAATGAGCTCAACATCTTTTGGCAGATTTTTTTCCATTGCTGTCAGTGCCGGGTGCAAATTATAACAATGCGAACAGCCATAGAAAAAAAATTGGAGCACTTCGATTTTATTCCCACTGCGCGTAGGCTGTTCTGGATTAAGCCTGGTATATCCCGGCCCCGGAGCGGCAATTACTTGGGTTGTAAACACCAAAGCTAGTACTGCAAAAATTTGTTTGATTGATTTCATAATTTATTATCTCCGTGAAAAGTTAATTTTAATGCTTTATTTCTCCAGCTGATATATCAGAAATTGCTCAAGAGGTACGGCTTGGAGAAAAAACGGATTGGACTTCAAGTCAATGAACATTCCGAGCCGAAATTTAACACTGCGCTGCACCTTTTTAGCAATTTTTAACGCCCCAACAG
>JAKFXW010000158.1 GCA_021731185.1 Gallionellaceae bacterium | reverse complement strand
AGCCAATATCAACCAGGCCGTCATAACCGCGCCAGCCATCAGAATGAATGAGGGTGGCGGGCGGTACATGCCCCCTAATAATACCTTGCCGCTTCAACAGTCCAAATACAATCGTTTTGCCATAAGTACCTCGTCCACGGTTACCTCTGACGCGACGTGCCCCGAAGTCAGATTCATCAACTTCAACAGCGCCCTTAAGTGGCGAGGCACAACACAAGCTTCTGCCATGCGCTGACGAATTTTCAGATAAATACTGTTTACCGATCGAGCCGAAATATCGATCAGTTGAGCAGTGCTCGTGGCGGTAAAATCGAGCTCAAAATATCTTACAAGCTGTCTGAATTCAGGTTCGCTGATGCTAGAACGGTAATAATATCTATTTTTATTAATCATCTTAGTAAGTTAATACACTTTAAAATGTGCTCAACTTCCTAAGACCCAAATTCTAAAAGGAGCATTCAGCATACTAGAAAACGGCGAATTGCAGCGTGTAGGTGAAATTGAAATCTAGATGCGATACAGTCAATCGCGTATCATAGCAGCCAGCAACTGCGATTTATGGCAGGAAGTGCAAGCTGGAAATTTTCGTAATGCCCTTAAGAAAATTATTACATTGAAACCGCCTTAATGCTGGCTGATAGTAGTATTAGTGAAGCGGCCAAACTACTCGGCTTAAATCGCACCACTTTATATAGTCGTATGGAAGCTCTACATAAACACAAAGCCAAACTGACTGACAGCCGCGTTCATAATAATTGAAAACTTATGCATAGGAAAAATTTAGCATGTATTTAGACCACTTCGGGCTTAAGGAAGCACCTTTTAGAATTACCCCCGTCACCAATTTTTTCTTTCCTGGTGCCAATCGCGCTGAGATACTGGATGCCCTGATTTACGCCATTGTCGAGGGTGAAGGCATTATCAAAGTGACGGGCGAAGTGGGCAGCGGAAAAACCATGCTGTGCCGCATGTTGCTGGAAAAATTACAACAACATAAAGTTGAAGCGGTGTACTTAGCCAACCCCAGCTTGTCCCGCGATGAATTGTTGCACGCGCTGGCAGATGGGCTGGGGTTGAATCTAGATGGACAACGTGTGAATGTCATCATGCAAACCCTGCAAAATTTACTCGAAGAAAAATCCAATCAAGGCACACGCGTCGTGGTTCTGGTCGACGAAGCGCACGCTATGCCGCTAGACACATTGGAAGAATTACGGCTGCTGTACAACCTGCAAATCGGCGACCATAAGCTGATCCAAATCGTACTGTTTGGCCAGCCTGAACTAAATGACAAGCTCAATCAACCGAACATGCGGCAACTTAAAGATCGCATCGTGCATCACTTCAGCATGTTGCCGCTGTCAAAAAATATCATTGAATCTTATCTGCTGTTCAGGATGCGTGCTGCTGGCTATCGGGGACCCAATGTATTCTCTCCCGCCATGGTCAATCTCATTAATGACGCGTCTGATGGGCTCATGCGACGCGTCAACGTACTAGCTGATAAATCTCTGTTGGCAGCTTTTATCGACAACACGCATCTCATCGAAAAAAAACATATACAAGCAGCCATTCGGGATAGCGAACTTGCGCCGCATGGTTTAAAGTTTAAATTGTTGGCCAAAAAGGCTTTATTGCTCAGCGGCATTGCGCTGCTAGTGAGCATACTGCTTGGTGTTAGCTGGCTACTGCTAGAACACTTCTAAAAATTCAAATTCTTGTAGCCAAACGAATGTTTGGCAGCAAATAATACCCCTCTATTTTCATTCCCCCCGATTGTCTTCCGCCAGAAACATATTGCACTCTTTAGACCTGTAAGGAGTGCAAATGCAACAAAAGGAAATGGGGTATGGGATACATGGCTGGAGGCGGATCAGGCGGTATGCTTCCCGGATGGAAGCGGGGTAGGTCGTTGGTTGACCTATCCCAAGACCCCCAAAATGAATGCCCACGCCGAACGTTTTAACGGGAGTTTGCGGCCTACCACGAAGATTTGCTGTTTACAGACATTGATTTGTTCAACGACAAACTGTTTGATTACCTGGTGTGGTTTAACACCGAGCGTCCTCATTATGGTCTTGGGTTATTATCACCTGATGAATATTTGAGAATTAATCATCATAACCAGCGACTTGGTTGTCGTCTTTTGACAACATAGTCGAATGGCTAGTTGTTTTATCAGTGCCATATGTATTGGCGGAAGACATTTGCTTGCCTTGCAAATAGTTTTAGTTATAATGCCAGTACATGGGGGATATAAATGCTTATGCTTCATGCTTGTAGTCCGATTCTCTCTAGGCTCACTCTCAATTATTTTAAGGAGTTTATAACATGTCAAATTTAATTCGTTTTCTTGCTGCCATATCCATTTGTGTAGGCTTCGGCATGACACAAGCTTCCGCTTCAAGTGAAAAATCTGTCACAATTAATTTGGGTGGCAAATTTTGTGAGTTCTACCCCAATGAAATTGCTGCCGCCTTAAAAAAGCTGCCTGGCGTTAAATCGGTAGATGCTCAAGATAGACGAAAATTTGTTGTCGTACAATTTGACGATAGCAAGGTAACTACAGATCAAATGATAACCGCACTTAGGGGTGTTAAACAGGATGGTATGTGGCATTGCGACGGATCCGTTAAATAATAAATAAGCCTATCCGTTCCAGCCGTCATCCACTGGCTGGAACGTTCTGGTAACGCTATAGACGGAGATACTTTAGTAGTTAAGCACACTTTAATCTGTGTATTTACACGCGCTTGTATTAGCCTGCTATAATAAACCTGCCTTCACTGTTATGACGGCATAGCGCTAAAATCGTAACAACTCACACATTTTTATTGGAGGATCAACCATGATAAAATTTAATGCCTTTGGACTCTTATTAGCTGCCAGCATTTATGTACCTGTTGCATTAGCCGCAGATGAATTCGTTGAAATTTCCTCACCTGCTGCGGGTACCAAATTAAAAGCCGGCTCACCTATTCCTGTCACTTACAACGTAAGACCCGGCTCCAAAGGGGGTGATCACACTCACATCTATGTAAATGGTGATCAAAAAGGAGTACTGATGAAACTTAAGGATACTCATACGCTGGATGGTTTGGCCGCTGGCAAACATGATATTTGCATTAAAATTGTGAACAAAGGACATGCCCCCATAGGTACCGAAAAATGCATTTCTGTAAGTGTATAATAGCGTGGCTATCCCAGTAGAGGGGCTTAACTACGCCGTTATTCAGGTCGTACATAATTTCGGTGTCGCCGCTATCGTGGGTGGTGTCGTTTTTGCGTTATTCCCTGCCACGCAATCTGTGCTCATACAGCGTTCGCTCGCAACGCCATAGGCTAGATACTTTGTAATTTGAGTGTGGTTATGTTTAATTTAATGTGAAGGATAAAACAATGAATCGTCTTGCTCTCGTTGCTATTCTGTTTGCTTTGTCATTGGCTGCTTGTGGCCCTAAGCCATCCGCTACCCCTGCTGCTGAAACTCAGGCAGATGCCTCTGTTACAATTTCTTCACCTGCTGCGGACGCCAAATTAAAAGCAGGTTCACCCATTCCTGTCACTTACGATGTAGTGCCTGGCTCCATGGGTGATCACTCCCATATCTATGTAAATGGCGATCAAAAAGCAGTACTGATGAAACTTAAGGATACTCATACGCTGGATGGTTTAGCCGCTGGCAAACATGATATTTGCATCAAAGTTGTGAACAAAGGACATGCCCCCATAGGCATCGAAAAGTGCATTTCTGTAAGCGTAGAATAGCGTGGCTATCCCAGTAGAGGGGCTTAGCTACGCCGTTATTCAGGTCGTACATAATTTCGGTGCCGCCGCTATCGTGGGTGGTGCCGTTTTTGCGTTGTTCCCTGCCACACAGTCCGTACTCATACAACGTTCGCTCGCATGGCTAGTAGCCTTGGGCTGGACGATCCAGGGACTGAGTGGCATGCTGTTTGGTGCGGCCAGTTTCTATTTTTATGGGAAGCTTCCGGAGATTCATGGCATTGCAACTGCGTCCCTCATTATCAAAGTGATCTGTGCCGCTATAGGATTTAGCACAGCGGTTTTGTATCTGTTATATGGGCAAAGTTGGTCAGTAGAAAAACGTCGCACAGCATGGGTACTATTAATTGCGCTCGGCGTAACAGCATTAACTGCAGCTGCATTCCTGCGCTGGCTGTCATAATTCCTGCGTTGGCTGCGATAATTTAAGGTGTTTCTCACCGCCAAGCAAAAGGCTCACAAAATTTATGTGAGCCTTTTTGTATTACTTAACGTGTTGGGCAATAATTACTCGGCAGCCACTTCAACTGGCGTCGCATCCGCAGGGCGATCCATCAATTCGATCAAGGCCATAGGCGCATTATCCCCTTTTCTAAAGCCATATTTCAGGATACGCGAGTAACCACCATTACGAGCTGCATAGCGCGGACCTAATTCATCAAATAACTTGGTCACCATTTCGCGATCACGTAAGCGCGCAAATGCCAAGCGGCGATTAGCCAAATTAGGCGTTTTGCCCAATGTTAAAATCGGCTCAGCCACACGGCGCAACTCTTTTGCCTTGGGTAACGTAGTTTTAATTACTTCATGGCGAAATAGGGAAACTGTCATATTGCGAAGCATGGCCAAACGATGGCTGCTGGTTCGATTGAGTTTTCTTAAGCCTGAACGATGCCGCATGATTATCCTCTTTACTTTTCTTTAACCTATTCCACTGACCATAATTATCTGCAGTATCAGTGTTGGCTTATTACTAACTATAAAATGACTTGACCGCTGGTTATTCCAATTCCCGATAAAAACGATCACTGTGTTACCTTCGTCTTCGGCTCCTAGCCGTACTCAAATGTACTGTCTTCGTCGCCTCATCCTTGCCGCCTTGTGCTCCTTTTTATCGGAAACTAGAATTATTGATCTATTGGTATTAGTTTGGCGACTATTTGTCCACGGGCGCAAGCCAGTTTTCCAGCTTCATACCCAATGACAAGCCATGCTCAGCCAGCACCTGTTTAATTTCATTTAATGATTTACGACCTAAATTAGGCGTACGTAACAAATCATTTTCTGTGTGCTGTATTAAATCGCCCACATAATGGATGCTCTGCGCTTTGAGACAGTTTGAAGAACGCGGAGTCAGTTCCAGATCATCAACAGGACGCAGCAGCATAGGATCAACCTTGGGTGCTTGAGGCTTCTCTTGTGGCATCGGCGTACCTTCCAACGAAGCAAATACTGAGAACTGCTCTACCAATATGCGTGCTGCGTAGCGTATTGCTTCTTCTGGATCAATTGCACCATTAGTTTCGATGTCCATAATCAGCTTATCCAAATCAGTTCGCTGTTCAACACGTGCGCTCTCTACTGCATAGCTCACTCGACGCACCGGGCTAAATGAAGCGTCCAAGGCGATATAACCTACCGAGCGTGTACTGCCGTGAGTTTGCCGCGATACCGAGGAAACGTAACCACGCCCCTGTTCAACTTTAATCTCCATATCTAACTTGCCACCTGCTGTCAGATGAGCGATCACATGGCCCGGATTAATAACCTCAGTGCTGGATCCAGTCACTATATCACCTGCTGTCACAACTCCAGCACCTTCTTTTTTCAAAGTCAACGTGGCATCAGTTGCGTCATGCAATCTCAGCACCAAGCCTTTAAGGTTCAGTAAAATCTCAACGACATCTTCCTGCACACCGTCGATGGAAGAGTACTCGTGTAAAACCCCCGCGATTTTAACTTCGGTTGGCGCATAGCCCTTCATTGAAGAGAGCAATATACGGCGCAGCGCATTACCCAAAGTATGTCCATAACCACGCTCAAATGGCTCCATTACAACTTTAGCGTGAGTGGGTGAAATCCTATGCACGTCAATAATGCGAGGTTTCAGAAAATCATTTTTTTGCATATTCTGCTCCGCGTTAATTACTTGGAATACAATTCAACAATCAGATGCTCATTAATCGTAGCGGGCAACTCTGAACGTTGCGGCTTGGCTTTATAAGTACCTTTCATTGCCTTGGTATCAACTTCCAACCACTCTGGAAATCCGCGCTGCTCTGCTGCCTGCAAAGATGCCTTCACGCGCAATTGCGCCTGAGCACCTTCTACCACTTCTACTGTGTCGCCCGGGCTTACTTGGTAAGAAGGAATATTGACTCGCTTGCCGTTAACCAAAATTGCGTTGTGCCGTACAACCTGACGCGCCTCAGAACGGGATGCGCCGAAACCCATACGATAGGCGACGTTATCCAGGCGCGACTCCAAAATCTGCAATAAGTTTTCGCCAGTGATGCCGCGCTGAATTTCAGCAGAGCGATAAGTCAAACGGAACTGCCCTTCCAAGATGCCATAGATACGACGCACCTTCTGCTTTTCACGCAACTGACCACCATAATCCGACATGCGGGTATTTTTTTTCTGGCCATGCTGACCAGGTGGATAAGCGCGACGCTCAATCCCACATTTATCGGTGAAACACTTTTCACCTTTCAGAAAAAGCTTCTCCCCCTCACGGCGGCACTGACGACACTTTGGATCTGTATTTCTAGCCAAGACTCACTCCCAATTTATATACGACGCTTTTTCGGCGGACGGCAACCATTGTGTGGCACTGGCGTAATATCCGAAATACTGGTAATTTTGAAGCCTGCTGCGTTCAAAGCGCGAACCGCAGACTCCCGTCCTGGCCCCGGCCCCTTGATGCGAACTTCTAAATTTTTTACACCGCACTCATGCGCTGCTTTGCTCACAGTTTCACCAGCAATCTGTGCTGCGAACGGTGTGCTTTTGCGCGAACCCTTAAAACCATTGCTGCCACTCGTTGACCAAGCCAGCGCATTCCCCTGACGATCCGTAATGGTCACAATAGTGTTGTTAAATGAAGCATGAACATGGGCAATACCCTCCGCCACATTTTTCTTTACTTTTTTACGCACCCTGGTGCTAGCTTTAACCATATCTACAATCCCTTATCAAACTTTCTGGTGGTTACTTTTTAGCTCCAGCAACCGATCTACGAGGACCCTTGCGCGTGCGCGCATTGGTGCGCGTGCGCTGCCCACGCACTGGCAAACCACGACGGTGACGCAAGCCGCGATAACAGCCTAAATCCATCAACCGCTTAATGTTCATGGAAATTTCACGACGCAGATCGCCTTCAACCATAAACTTGGCGACCTCTTCCCGCAACCTTTCCATTTCAGTGTCACTGATTTCTTTAATCTTCGTTGCGACACCCACCCCCGCAGAAGCACAAATGTTACGCGCTCGTGTGCGTCCGATACCGTAAATCGCAGTTAGCGCGATTTCAGCGTGCTGGTGATTTGGAATATTTACTCCTGCAATACGTGCCATGCAGCTACCCTATCAAAATATAAAAAGTCGACTTAAAAAACGGATTATTGTACCACTGCCAACCTGTTCCACTCAATTCCGGCTTATTCCGACTTAGCCTTGGCGTTGCTTGTGTCGAGGATCGCTACTGCAAATTACGCGCACTACATTTTTGCGTCGCACCAATTTGCAATTCCGACAAACTTTCTTTACAGATGCTTGTACTTTCATTTGCTTCTCCAAAAATTAAATCCAACAAAAACTTGGACAATAAATTTGCACTATTTTGCTCGAAAAATAATTCGCCCTTTAGTCAAATCATATGGCGTTAACTCTACAGTGACCTTATCACCTGGCAAGATGCGTATATAGTGCATGCGCATCTTGCCAGATATGTGCCCTAATACGATATAGCCGTTCTCAAGCTTCACACGAAATGTTGCGTTAGGCAGGGATTCAACCACCTCCCCTTGCATCTGCATCGCCTCTTCTTTTGCCATCAGCGAGCGAGGCCGCCTTTAAAGTTGGCCTTCTTCAACAAGCTTTCATATTGATGCGACATCAAGTACGACTGCACTTGCGCCATAAAATCCATCGTCACCACCACCATAATCAAGAGTGATGTGCCGCCAAAATAAAATGGTACGTTCCACTTCACTACTAAAAATTCCGGTAGCAAGCACACCAGTGTCACATACACTGCACCAACTAAAGTCAGTCGCACCATAATCTTTTCCACATAACGTGCAGTCTGGTCTCCGGGACGTATGCCGGGCAGGAACGCGCCGCTTTTCTTCAAATTCTCAGCGGTTTCTTTGGGATTAAATACCAACGCCGTATAAAAGAAACAGAAAAATATAATGGCTGCCGCATATAGCATCACGTAAATAGGCTGTCCAGGAGACAACATTTCACTTAAATCTTTCAGCCAAGTCATCCCGCCCGCCGACATCCCGGCCAAGGTAGCTGGAAACAGAATAATGCTGGAGGCAAATATCGGAGGAATCACACCCGCCATATTGACCTTCAAGGGCAAATGCGAACTTTGTCCACCGTAAACCTTGTTGCCGACTTGGCGCTTAGCATAGTTAACCAGTATCTTGCGTTGCCCGCGCTCTACAAATACTACCAATGCTGTGATGCCAATTGCACCAAAGAACAGCAACAACACAAGCGGAATTGAAAACGCGCCTGTACGCGCCAACTCCAAAGTACTGCCGATTGCACTCGGCAACCCGGCTGCAATACCAGCAAATATAATTAACGAAATACCGTTACCCAACCCGCGCTCTGTAATCTGCTCGCCCAACCACATCAGAAACATAGTGCCAGAAACTAAAGTCACCACAGTCGTTATCTGAAACATAACACCCGGATTTAAAACTAAACCTTGCTGCGCCTGCAAGGCAACCGCCATCGCCAGCGCCTGAAATATGGCCAGAATCAATGTGCCATAGCGCGTGTATTGTGCGATTTTTCTACGACCCGCATCACCTTCTTTTTTTAACATCTCCAGATGCGGCACTGCATGAGTAGCCAGTTGCATGATGATGGAAGCAGAAATATACGGCATGATGCCCAGTGCCAATATCGTGAAGCGTGACAGCGCACCACCGGAAAACATATTAAACATTCCCAAGATGCCGCCTTTTTGTGAATCAAATAACTCGGCTAGCACTTCAGGATTGATGCCAGGCACAGGAATATGTGCGCCTATCCGATATACAACCAATGCACCCAACAGAAACCATAAACGGCTGCTGAGGTCACCATATTTTCCTTTGTTTGCACCCTTTTTTACTGCGTCATTCAAAAAGCTCACCCTATTCCGAGATACTGCCGCCAACCGCTTCAATAGCAGCGCGCGCGCCCTTGGTCACACTGAT
>JAKFXW010000046.1 GCA_021731185.1 Gallionellaceae bacterium | reverse complement strand
TACAAGGCAACCGATATTTTCTGGTGTACGGCAGATGTAGGCTGGATCACTGGTCATAGCTACGTTGCTTACGGTCCCCTGGCAGTGGGCGCGACGCAGGTGATATTTGAAGGCATACCCACCTTTCCGGATGCTGGACGATTTTGGAAAGTAATTCAAGATTACAAGGTCACTACGTTTTACACCGCCCCGACGGCGATTCGTTCACTCATAAAATCAGGTGCGGATTTGCCCAAGAAATATGACTTGTCCAGCTTGCGGTTATTGGGCAGCGTGGGTGAACCGATCAACCCGCAAGCGTGGCTGTGGTATCACAAGGAAGTGGGTCACTCGCGTTGCCCCATCGTAGACACTTGGTGGCAAACAGAAACAGGCAGCCACATGTTAGCCCCGCTACCTGGCGCAATTCCCACCAAACCAGGCTCTTGCACGCTGCCGCTGCCCGGTATCATGATCGGCATCGTCAATGAAGCAGGCGAAGAAGTGATCGATCAAAGTGGCGGATTTCTGGTTATCAAGCGTCCCTTCCCCTCGCAAATTCGCACTATCTGGGGCGATCCAGAGCGCTACAAGAAAACCTATTTCCCCGACGAAATGCATGGTGCATATTTGACAGGAGATTCCGTCCACCGCGATGCTGATGGCTATTTGTGGATTATGGGGCGTATGGATGATGTGCTCAAAGTATCCGGTCACAGACTCGGCACCATGGAAATAGAATCCGCGCTAACCTCTCACCCCGAAGTGGCAGAAGCCGCCGTGGTGGGCAGACCGCATGACATCAAGGGCGAGGTGATCGTCGCTTTTGTGGTGCTGAAAAAAGCTCGGTCACCAGACGTAGCGAACAGAAAACAGATGGTTGAAACACTGCGTAATTGGGTGAGTAAAGAATTAGGCCCGATTGCCAAGCCAGAGGAAATACGGTTTGGTGATAACCTTCCCAAAACTCGCTCCGGGAAAATCATGCGTCGTTTATTGCGTGCCATCGCGCGTGGCGAGGCAATATCGCAAGATACTTCCACACTGGAAAATCCGGCAATATTGGAGCAACTACAGGATCAATCCAGTTAAGGGCACTTCTAAAAATCCAAATTTCGTCGCAATTTTCTGCTCACGCCTCGTCTTGCTTGGAACTTTTTAAATTGAATCCGCACGACGGCGCAGGTAAAAAATAAATTCATCTCCCTGCTGTGTGAAGGACAATAATTCATTGCCTGTTTGCGTACAGAATGCAATGAAATCGTCAGGTGATTTTTTGTCGGTGGCGCTCACTCTCAACACTTGTCCAGCAGTCATCTGCGCCAGTGATTTTTTCGTGCGAAGTATCGGCAGCGGGCAACTCAGTTGACGCGCATCCAATTCAGCGTCAAATAATAGATCATTCATTTGATACAGCGTAGCCGGACTGCACCCAATCGCTTATGCCACCCTGCAAATTATATGCATTGACAAAACCTTGTGCGGTAGCAAAAGCTGCTGCCTGTGCGGATCGCCCCCCCATCTGACAATAAAATACCGTCGGCGTATTGCTATCCATCTGCGCCAAATGTGTCGGCAAAAGATGTAAGGGTACTTTTATAGCGTAAGGGATAATTCCATGTGCAGTTTCTGCATCTGTACGAACGTCAATCAGATGAAGATTCTTCTCGCCAAGACGCGCTTTCAACTCGACCACATTGATGTTTTTAAATGTACTCATCTGCCAGCTCCCAATCATCAACGATGCCTAAACCAACAAAAAATCCTGTTGAGTTATCTATCAACATTATCCTGTAATAAATACGAAACCCGCGTGTTAGCCACGGCCAATCTTTTCACCAAAACACGCAGGAAAGCATCACTTAATTTAAAGCGACATTCTATGGATGATCTATCCAGAATGGCCGGCTTAAATTCAATCAAAGTAACATCAGTTTTAGCTATAACATCGGTTGTGCGACGAAAGCCCTGATCGTTCAGGTGCGCCATTTCACCAAAACAGTCGCCCACCTTCAGAATATTGAGCATTCTATCGTTTTTCATAACCTTGGCCATACCTTGTGCGATCACAAAAAAATCGCTTCCTTCAGATTCATCCTTAAGAATGACTTCATTTTTTTCAAATTTCTGCCAGATACTGATACGCAAGATTTCCCATAATTCAACATCGCTAAAGCTCCTGAAAAAAGACAGCTTGCGCAATGTGTCAAATTTTTCCCGGTCAAAAATGTGCGTCTGGTCAGCAACATTCCCGCTGAATAAGTAAACCAAGTCGTGCGCAAAATCTGCCCAGGTTTGATAGCGTTTCTCCTCATCTTTATTCATCGCTCGCAATACTATCGCATCCATTTCAGATGGCATTTCGGGACGAAAAGTACTCGGAACAGGTGGCTCAATATTCATAATCTGATAAATCAAGCTGTATTTATTGCGCGCATCAAACGGCAGCTTTCCAGTCAGCAGCTTGTACATCACCACACCAAGAGAATAAATATCAGTTTGATGTGTGAGTGGTAGATCCTTGACTTGCTCGGGCGACATGTAAGCAGGCGAACCGACCCCGCTAACCTGCGTAGTTTGTTGATCAAACAACATGGCTGCGCCAAAATCTGCAATCTTGATGTCGCTCTCGCCACACAATAAAATGTTTTCAGGTTTTATGTCGCGGTGCGTGATTCCCTGAAACTGCGCGTATTCCAACGCCTTACAACATTTGTAAATAATTTCTGCAACGGTGCTTAATGGCAGCAGATTGTCCACTTCGGCATTGCGATCCAACGTTTTACCGTCGACATATTCCATCACGATATAGCTGAGCTCGTCTTCCATAACTGCATCTAACACTTTGACAATATGCGGGTGAGAGAGCTTGCCTGCGAGAGAGGCTTCAGTCAGCAATAATTTGCGATATGCCTTGGAAATACTGGTGTCATTAAGTCGTTGCAGATCAAATAATTTCAGTGCTACTTGCTGATTATTAAACGTATCCAAGGCCAAATACACGGTGCTGGTTGCGCCGTGCCCCAACTCTCTCAGTATTTCATACTTGCCAATTCTGTCCATTACTGAATGTCCCTCGACATAAATATTTCCCCGTCATAAATCCTCGAACATTATAACTTGCTTGCTCGTTTCTCAGCCATCATGCAGCGTTCAAATTGCACCAATTCTAGGGAACCTCTGATTAAGTCCATCATGAACCGCGTTTCTGACAAAAAATGGATGATCGCAAGGCGCGCGACACCGGTCGTAGTTATTCTACGATACCAAGGAGCGCAACACAGCGAGTGCCCGTTTTTGTCGCAACCCACAAGGGCATTGGCATTGCGGGCGATCTGCAGCGTCAGGCTCCTGGCGAAGGGAATAACCATTCGCGTCGTCACCGCATCTGCATCCCATTCCGCAAAGCCGAATGCGCGGCCATGCGGGACTTAATCAGAGGTTCCCTAGTGAACTACAAATGAATGGAGGTATCATAGTGACATGAAAATTTATATGCTCATCGCACTATGCGGATTTGCTACGCTGACTTTTAACTCGCTAGCTCATGCAGAAGGCTTGCCAGATTTAGGTGATGTGTCGCAGGAATCACTGACTCCGCAACAAGAAAAACAAATTGGCGAGCAGAGCATGTTTGAAATTCGCGCAGACAAAAGCTTTCTGGATGATGCCGAGGTCAATGACTACCTGAATAACATTGGCTATCAGCTAGTCGCCAACAGCAATGAGCCGTCGCAGGAATTCGAGTTTTTCACACTGGATAATAATTCAATTAACGCCTTTGCACTTCCTGGCGGTTTTATTGGCGTGAACACTGGCCTGATTTTGACCGCGCAGAGTGAATCCGAGCTGGCTTCTGTACTCAGCCACGAAATTGCGCATGTTACCCAACATCATATTGCGCGCATGGTGGCCGGGCAAAAATTTGATTCCATCACCACCATGGCTGCCATTGCCATCGCCATATTGGCCGCGCGTAATAATCCAGATGCCGCGCAAACCGCCATTATCGGCGCGCAGGCTGGCTCTATCCAAAGACAATTAAATTTTACCCGCACGCACGAAATGGAAGCGGATCGACTCGGTCTGATTACTCTGCAAAAAGCAGGATTCGATCCCCGCGCCATGCCTGCATTTTTTGAGCGCCTGCAAAAAGCTACCAACTTATTCGATAACAACGTACCTTCTTACCTGCGCACTCACCCTATTACCAGCGAACGAATTGCAGACACGGCCAGCCGCGTGCAGCAAATCCCATTTCGTTTTGTAGCTGATAGCCTGAACTTTCATCTAGTCCGCGCCAAACTACGCGCGATGCAAAAAAATAGTCGGGATGCCATCACTTATTTTAACGGGGCATTGGGTGACCAAAAACATGGCAACCCAATCGCGCAACGTTATGGCCTAGCGATGGCGCTACTGAACAATGGTCAAATTAAACAATCTGCGCAGGAATTTTCCCCACTACAAAAATACACTGCACAAAATCCGATGATCGCCACTTTGGCTGGAGCCATCAGCAAAGCCCATAAACGCGAACCTGCCACAATTAATTTTTACCGCACCGCCACCCAGAATTTTCCGCAACATCGCGCATTATTCTACGACTACGCTGAACTGCTAATACAAGACCAACGCTTTGATGATGCGCTCAATGTACTTGAACTGCAAGTCCTCAAACACCCGAATGATGCACATTTATATGATTTGCAAGCACGCTCCTACGCAGCACTCGGCAAGCGGCAGGAACAGCATCACGCGCTGGCTTATCACTACACTTTGCAGGGTAATTTATTTGGTGCGATTGAACAACTCGAACTGGCGAAAAGCGCTGGAAAAAATTATTTCAAGCTGTCTGCAATTGAAAGTGAATTGAAAAAGTTGAAGGCAGTTGCAGCGGCGATGCAGAAGCGCTGAACAAGAACCAAACTATTACCAGGCCTACTTTGACATTCCGGTTATTACGCAAGCAGCCATATTTTTTAATTCACAACTTTTCTTCATCTGCTGTATAGCCTGCTTATCGTCGTGCTGACGCTTAAAAACTAACCCTTTGGCATAGTAAGCATGGCCGTTTTGAGGGTCTAACCTGATCGTCTCATCAAATTGCACCATCGCATCCTGGTATCGTATTGCATTAAAATACTCCACACCCAATACATAGTGCAGTGGCGCAAGATGCGGACTTAATGTAACTGAACGCTCCAGATCGGCGATTGCCTCCCCCTGTTTTTTATCCGGGGATGGTGCTATCCCGCGATTAAAAAATATGCGGTCTGCTCCTGCAACATGCTCACTACTTAGCAGTGCTACTGCATCATTCCATAGCCGATAGTTATCACCCATCACCCACATTCGATTCCATGCCAGGGGCAGTAACAATAGTGCCGTCAAACTCAGCACAAACACAGTTCTTTCCCCGGGCCATTTTATTAATAAAAAAGGAATCAAGAGCATCACGCCGGGCATCCATAAGTAGCTACGATACAAAACAAAGGGCTCTTGAACACGTATGCTGGAAAATTCAATCAAAAACTGCAACCATGGGTACAGCAATGCAAAACCAATCAAGCCCATCCATCGTGGTCGCAACAAGAGCCAGAAAGCTAACGTGCCGTATATAAGAAATGAAACTGCTCCCAACCAGCCCTGCCACGCGCTCAGACTTGTTACAAAAGGCTCTCGCATATCGATCGACATCCAAGCTGGGTTGGGCAATAACCACAGCCCTAGATATTTGAAAAACAAGCCTGCTTGAGTCAACACACTCAACGCATGCAACACGGATGTGTTCTCAACCACTTGTTGCTGTGCAAACAAACTGGTGGCCATAATTTCGTAAGAAATGCCGATGACGCCTTTCACCTGCAACAGAATCTGCATTCCCACTACTGCAAGCGCACCCCAAGCCAACCACAATGCTCCAGCAGTAACGCGAACTTGACTGCGCAACAATATCGTTTGTGCGCCTAACAACAGCGGTGCTAACAGACTATGCTCTTTAGACAGTCCTGCCAGGAAATATGCCAGCACAGCCAGCACTAGCCAACGCTTCTGTCCAGTCAACAAGCCGCGCAGGTAAGTCAATTGCATCAGCAACACGAACAAGGTCGCCATTACGATGCTGCGCTGAACGACGTAGCCGACTGCGTATACCGCCACCGGATGCACAGCAAAAATTGCCGCACCGAACCATGCACCCCAAATTATTTGTGCTTCATTGTCCCCCTGTGGGGCATTCTTGCCATCGGCAATGGTGGCTGACATAAGTTGCCGCAGGAAATAAAACAGGGTAATAACCGTTGCTGTGTGCAACAACAAGTTACCTACATGATAAAAATGTGGCAGGGTGTCGCCAAATATGACATACGTCCAACCCAAGCTGGCATAGGACAACCAACGCGACCCAAATTGAAAGCCATCATTCGCCAGGCGATCCAGCTTGTCGGCCTGGATGATATTGCCATCGTCGAAAATGAATGGATTGCCGAGAAATGGCAGATAAACAATACACACCAAAGCGAATAAAGACAGCATCCAACCTCGGTCGCGCTGGCGGAAGTAATTTGTTAATTTTTCACGGTAATTCATGCTTACTTTTCACTCATAAAAAACCCCTCCGAGGAGGGGTTTATTTGTTAGCCTAATATAATTAGGCTGGAAGCGCGCAAGCTGTGCCATTAATCTTGAAAAACTTGAACACGGCTGGATCCATAGCACCAGTAGTAGGGGTGACACAGAAATTATCCCAAGTCATGTTGGTACCCCCTACCGCAATCCTAGGAACCATGATAATAATACCACCGTCAATGGTTCCCGCTTTAATTGCACGCATGGTCACTCTTATCGTGTTAGATGATGCTCCAGACGTAAGCACCCCATCACAAGGAGCCGCACAAGCCGTCATATCAATGGCAGCCACTTCCGGTGTCAGGGACGGCATAGTAATACCTAAACTGGTCCAACCCACACCAGGTGTTCCAGAAACACCTGCCGCAGACACAAAACCACCCTGCTCTTGATAATACAAAGCAATCGCGGTTTTCAACGGGGCAACGACACCTGCCACTTTGGACAGCTTAGCTTTGGTAATATAGTCCTGATACGAAGGAATGGCTACAGCCGCCAGAATACCGATAATTGCCACCACGATCATCAATTCAATCAGGGTAAAACCTTTTTGGATTGTTTTCATTTTAAATGCTCCTTTATAAAGTTAAGTACAACACACGATGCGTGCGACATTCTATGAGCAGGGATCATGCCAGCCAGAAAATTAACCGTAATTCATTGTATTTGCTATATTTTAATATGCGATCAAACACTACATGATATTTCTTAACCCTAGCCGTAACAAATTTTGTCAGGCAAGATGACATTTTTTGTCAACATCCAAGGTGATGCTTGTATGGTAGGTGCAATAAATCAGCACTGCCCTAGAATCGATTCCCCAACTCGACTCCCATATAGACTTGAGAGTTTGAACCTTCAATTTTTCGCGCCCCAACCTTAAAGCCCGCACTGATCTGATCACTGAGTTTTATGCCAAATAAAACGGCTCCAAGCTGGGCCAGTCGATAGTAGGGATCGCCTTGAGTGATTGCTTCAAGTCCTAACTGGTGGCCAGAGCCAATATGACGGAAGAGACGAGATCTTGCCCAATAGGCATCTTGTTCAAAGATATAACTCGCATTACCTGACAGCTTCCACAGCGGGTTTATCGTTTGCTCACCCTCCACTTGGAGTTTAATTCTGAACTTCCCACCTTGAACAGCACTTTCTGGGTCATGCGGAGAAATATTTGTATGGCGATAAATTACCCCACCAAAAATTGACCACCAAAAATCTGTCCGTGCGCGCTGGACACCTAAGGCTACTTCCAGCCCAGGAGTACTCACATCATAGGTGACCCCATTTTTTTTATATTCGTAGGTCAACCAGTCAGCCCATAGCCGGCTTACCATGCCATTTCCAAGCTGGCTACCTGAGAGTGGAGCCACCCTCCCAGCGTATACGTAAGATGCATCCCGCGAAACTTCACCCCCTCCCAGTATTTGCACACTGGGCTCTGCTCCAGCAACGGATAGAAATGGTGTGCTGAGTAAGAGACCGATCAGGAGACTTGCTGAATTGTAGGTTCGCATTATTCAGCTTTCATTTCCAAGTTGATGTGGGATTTCGGCAGGATCATGCAGTTTTCAATAGTATAAAGATAAATTTTCCCAGCAGAATTCTCCAGCACCACTCCTTCCTGAATTCTGACCTGCATGTTAATCTGTCTGGTTCGGGTGGTAATGCTGAGCACAATCTGGGTTCCTACATTCTGAGAAGCAAACATAATAATTTGCCGGGGCTGGCTTTCATTGCTCGGAAGAGGGATTAAACCAAACGCGAGCGGCTCACTTTCGCCAAGGCGAAAAGAAAAAGTTGCCCAATGCTCATCGGAATTAACCGCCAGAATTTTTTTTCTTGAAATTGTTTTTTGTAACCATTGTATGGGGGTCGATGATTTTTCCTTTATTTCCAGTAAGTGCCACTGCAAGTCCGTGCCATAGAGGAAAAGCTCGAGCATGTCCTGGCTCCTCGGATCATTCCAAATAAATCGACAACCTGCTACCTTCACATATTCCTCACCGTTTGTCACGCTTTTCGATTCAGACATCACCTCGACTTGGATTTCAAGTGGCCCTGATGGAAGGTAAATTTCGCCCTTTACCGCGCCCTTGTTGGCAAGGGGAGGGAGCTTTCCATAAATGCGACAGCCACTGGAAGATATGTTGTCAACAGTTGCAATGAAAGTATGACCATCCTTACGTAAACAAATTGGGAGAGGAATGGGGAACCTGTACTCATGTCTTAAAAATGCCTGAGTCTTTTTTAGATGAGAGAATGTCGCAGCGGCAAATGCAATATTCACACTTGCCCAAAAAATATTGAAGATCATCGCATCTCGAGGCAAATGAACCGATTCAAAATAAAGTATTAAACCGATTGGGATGGCGGCAGTGCTTAAGATCAAAATTGTAAATTGCGGGAGGAATAACTGCAGCGAACTGGTTGCGTTGCTGCGCACCTTGGAGGTCACCTTAAATTGCAGCTTACCTACAAACAGGCCCAGCGTGGCCCAAGCGAATGCGGCAAAGCGGGCAAAATTGTATTGCTCATTGTAGAGCATCCCGGCATAGCCACGCCCCATCTCCTCGAAGACCCATATGCTCAATAAATAATAGGGGATAAAGTGAACAAGAAAGTCAAAGCTCGTTGCTTGAATAGGTAAAATGCCCGTGATCAAAACAAGTGTTGGCGCAATATAAAAT